>NZ_JBEXKU010000022.1:79282-94965 GCF_040609575.1 Streptomyces sp. NPDC004647
GACCAGCCTTTCGGTCCGGGGCGGGGTCCTGGTGCCGACCAGCCCTCCGGTCCGGGGCGGGGTCCTGGTGCTGACCGGCCCTCCGGTCCGGGGCAGGGGCCTGGTGCCGAGCGGTCCCCGGGTTCGGCGGGCCGGCGCGGATCGAGCCAGGAGCCGGGCCGGGGGGAAAACTCCGGTTCGGAGCGGGGCACAGGTTGTGGGTGGTCCGCCGGTCCGGGGCAGGGGCCTGGTGCCGGGCGCTCCCCGGGTTCGGAGCGGCAGCGCGGATCGAGCCCGGGCCCTGGCCGGGGGCAGCACGCCGGTTCGGAGCGGGCCGCGGGCCGCGGGTCCTCCGCCGGCCCGGGGAAGACTTCTGGTTCCGGGCAGTCCTCCAGCTCGGCGGAGCAGAGCGACCCCCGTCAGGAAACCGGCCGGGGGCAGCGTTCCGGTTCGGGGCCGGGCAGCGGTTCCGGGCCGTCCGCCGGCCAGGAGCAGGGCCCGGGTCCCGGGCCGTCCAGCAGCCGGGAGCAGGGCAGCGGCGGATCCCGGCGATCGTCCCGCTCCGCACCGACCTCCGGCCCGTCGCAGCCAACCGAAAAACAGCCAACCGAAAAACAGCCCACCGACACGCAGACTGCCGACATGCAGACCGCCGACACGCAGACCGCCCAACAGCAGCCTGCCGAACCGAAGTCGGCCGGGCCGCAGCCCGGCCCGCGCGGGCGGGCTCACCGAGCGACTCCGTGGCCCGAGGCCCGGGGCATTGCCGCACAGGCCGCGAAGGGGCCCTTGCCGACGGTCGTACGGGAGCTCGGCGACGCCCTGGGGCAGGTGCTCGCCGCGCCGCTCGTCGCGCTCACCGATCTGCCGTCCTTCGACACCTCCGCCATGGACGGCTGGGCTCTCGGCGGCCCCGGCCCCTGGCGGATCGCCGACCCCGCCGGCACCGGCATCCTCGCCGGGCACGCCGAGCCCGCCCCGCTGGACGACGGCGAGGCGGCCCGTATCGCCACCGGCGCCCGCATCCCTTCCGGTACGACGGCCGTGCTGCGGAGCGAGTACGGCGAGGTACGGGAGCGCGCCGGCGGCCGAGGCGACTGGCTGCACGCGCTCCCCGGACGGACGGTTACGCCCGGGCAGGACATCCGCCCCCGCGGTCAGGAGTGCCGCAGCGGCGACCGGCTGCTGCCCGCCGGGGTACTCGTCACCCCCGCGGTCCTCGGGCTCGCCGCCGCCGCGGGTTACGACGAGCTGCCCACGGTCCCTCGCCCCCGCGTCGAAATCCTGGTCCTGGGCGATGAGTTGTTGCGCAGCGGGCTCCCCCGCGACGGCCGGATCCGCGACGCACTCGGCCCGATGCTCGGCCCCTGGCTGCGCGCGCTCGGCGCCGAAGTGATCGGTACCCGCCACCTCCGCGACGAAGCGGACGCACTCCACGCGGCCGTGACCGCCTCCACCGCCGACCTCGTCCTCACCACTGGAGGCACCGCCTCCGGACCCGTCGACCACGTCCATCCGATCCTGCGCAGGGCAGGCGCCGAACTGCTGGTCGACGGGGTCGCCGTACGCCCCGGGCACCCGATGCTGCTCGCGCGACTCGCCCCCGGAAAGCATCTGGTGGGGCTCCCCGGCAACCCGCTCGCCGCCGTTTCCGGGCTGCTGACGCTCGCCGAGCCCCTGCTCCGTACGCTCTCCGGCCGTATGCCGGCGGGCCGCGCGCCAACAGCCACGTACCCCGCGACGGCCTCCGCCACGTACCCGGCGACGGCCTCCGCCGCGTACCCCGCGACCGCCCCGGCCACGCACCCGTCCGCCGGCTCCGTCGCCCCCCTCGCCTCAGCGGTGCAGGGCCACCCCCACGACACCCGCCTCGTCCCCGTGGCCTTCAGCGGAGTTCAGGCCGTCCCGCTGCACTTCAACGGCCCCGCCATGCTGCGTGGAATCGCCACCGCCGACGGGCTCGCTGTCGTACCGCCCGGCGGCGCGGAGGCCGGGACGGAGACGGAGATCCTCGAAGTCCCCTGGTACGACGACACAGGGACGGCCGCGAGGCCGGACGGCGGAGGCCGCACGTGAAGGTGCCCAGCCACGACGCCGCCGCACGCGTCGAACCTCTCGATGTCGCCTCCCACCGCATCCAGCTGCCCCGGCGCTCCGGCCACGGGCCGCTCCAACAGGTCGCCCGGCGGCTGCTGATGGCCCTGCTGGTCATGGTCGCGACCGTGTTCATCGTCTACATGGACCGCGACGAGTACCACGACAACGCCGACGAGTCCGTCGGTTTCCTCGACTGCGTCTACTACGCGACCGTCACCCTCTCCACCACGGGCTACGGCGACATCGTCCCGTACGGTGCCGGCGCCCGGCTGCTCAATGTCCTGCTCATCACGCCGCTGCGCGTGCTCTTCCTGATCATTCTGGTCGGCACCACTCTCGAGGTCCTCACCGAGCGCACCCGTGAGGAATGGCGGCTGACCCGCTGGAGGTCCACCTTGCGCGACCACACCGTCGTCGTCGGCTTCGGCACCAAGGGCCGTTCCGCCGTGCAGACCCTGACTGCCAAGGGCCTGCGCAAGGAGCACGTCGTCGTCGTGGACCCGAGCCAGAAGGTCGTCGACGCCGCCAACGCCGAGGGTTTTGTGGGGGTGATCGGTGATGCGACGCGCAGCGATGTGCTGCTGCGCGCCGAGGCGCACCGGGCCCGGAAAATCATCATCGCGACGCAGCGCGACGACACCGCCGTGCTGGTGACGTTGACGGCGCGTCAGCTCAACCGGGGCGCCAAGATCGTCGCGGCAGTGCGGGAGGAGGAGAACGCGCCGCTGCTGCGCCAGTCCGGTGCCGATGCCGTGATCACCAGCTCCAGTGCCGCGGGCCGGCTGCTGGGCCTCTCCGTGGTCAGCCCCAGCTCGGTGACGGTCATGGAGGACTTGATCCAGCAGGGCAGCGGTCTCGACGTGATCGAGCGGCCGGTGGTGAAGTCCGAGGTCGGCCGTTCCGTACGGGACCTGGACGACCTCGTCGTCTCGGTGCTGCGCGGGCACCGGTTGATGGGGTACGACGACCCGAAGGCGAGCCCGCTGGAATCTACCGACCGCATCATCGCCATTGTCCGGGCGAAGCCGACAGGGCAGCCCGGAAACGCTGAGCGGCCACCGGAGTAACCAACCGAAGCGGGTTCCGTAAGCAGCGGCTCCGTGCAGTCGAGTCCCAGGTCGGGCAGTCGCGCCCCCGCGTCAGTCGCACTTTCGGCAGCCGCAGAATCGGGCAGGCCGCAGCAGCGAGCCGAGCCGTATGACGGAGTAGCCTCGCGCCCATGCCTATGCACGCGATCACCATCCCCGAACCCGGCGGACCCGAGGCCCTCGTGTGGGCCGAGGTCCCGGACCCCGAACCCGGCGAGGGAGAGGTACTGGTCGAGGTCGTGGCCAGTGCTGTCAACCGTGCCGATCTGCTGCAGCGCCAGGGCTTCTACGAACCGCCGCCCGGCGCCTCCCCGTACCCCGGTCTGGAGTGCTCCGGCCGGATCGCGGCGCTGGGACCCGGCGTCTCCGGCTGGGCCGTCGGCGACGAAGTCTGTGCGCTGCTGTCGGGCGGCGGTTACGCGGAGAAGGTCGCGGTCCCGGCCGGCCAGCTGCTGCCCGTGCCGGAGGGCGTGGATTTGGTGACGGCGGCGGCGCTGCCGGAGGTGGTGTGCACGGTCTGGTCGAACGTGTTCATGGTGGCCCATCTCCGGCCGGGCGACACCCTGTTGGCGCACGGCGGCTCGAGCGGCATCGGCACGATGGCGATCCAGCTGGCGAAGGCGGTCGGCGCGCGGGTCGCGGTGACGGCGGGCGGCCCGGAGAAGCTGGAGCGCTGCCGTGAGTTGGGCGCGGACATTCTCATCGACTACCGCGAGCAGGACTTCGTCGAGGAGCTCCGCAAGGCCACGGACGGGGCGGGGGCGGACGTCATCCTGGACATCGTCGGCGCGAAGTACCTCGACCGGAACGTTCGGGCGCTCGCCGTGAGCGGCCGGCTCGCCATCATCGGCCTGCAGGGCGGGCGCAAGGGCGAGCTGAACCTGGGTGCGCTGTTGGCCAAGCGAGGTGCGGTCACCGCGACCTCGCTCCGGGGGCGGCCGCTGGCCGAGAAGGCAGCGATCGTGGCGGCGGTGCGCGAGCACGTATGGCCGCTGTTCGCCACCGGGCGGGTGAAACCTGTGGTGGACCGTACGGTTCCGATGCGGGACGCGGCCGAGGGGCACCGGGTGCTGGAGGAGAGCGGTCACGTGGGGAAGGTGCTGCTGACGGTCTGACCCCTCGCCCGGTCCGTCTGCCCGCCTGCCCGGTCCGCCCCTCCGCCGGCCTGCCCCTCCGCCGGCCTGCCCGGCTGACTGCCTGCCCGGCTGCCGTCGGCCGGCTCTGGTTCGATCCCCTTCGGATCCGATGTGGTGACGTTTGCTCCTATTGGGTTGAATGCCCGAGATGCCGGACGTCACGCAACGTGTGACGCTGAACACTGTCACCTTGACGGTCCGGCACGGGAGGGGGTCACCGGCGTGGCTCCAGCGCTTCGCTCGCGATTCGCCGTCGGGCTCCTGGCAGGAGTCGCCTTGCTGCCCGCACCGGCCGTACAGGCCCTTGACCACACCCCCGCCCTGGGGGAGCGGGGGGCCACCGTCGTCCGGCCGGACGACCACTCCATCGGGCGGCCGGACGATCTCCGTACGCACCGTGGGCAGCGCGCGCAGGACGACCACCGCCGGTCCGCCGTCCGCCCCGACGACGAGCGGGGCGAACCGTACGCCGGGCGCCGGGCCGGGGAGGGGCGGCAGCGGCCCGGGCGTGCGCCGGACCCTCCGCCGGGTGCCGCGGACCCCAGCAGGCCTGCCGGGCCGCGTGAGCCGGGCCGTGCCTCGACCGGGCCGTCCGTCGCGCCCAGCGCCGGGGTGTCGCGCCCGCCGTCCCCGACGGGGGTGCCGAAGCCCCCGCCCGCCGAGCGGGACGAGCTGGAGGTAGCACGGCCGCACAACCAGCTTCCGTACGAGCCGGGGGAGACGCCCGAACCCAGCCGGACGGAGGCCCCGGCCGAGCCGTCCGGCCGACTGCGGGCCGACGACCCGAGCGCCGCTGCCGAGGACGGCGACAGGCAGACGGCCACGCAGCCGACCGGCCGGGTGCTCCGCGTGCTGCCGATCGGCACCGGGCTGGCGCTCATGGGGCTCGGACTGGCGTACTTCGGCCTCCGGCTCCGGCAGCGCTGACCGTTCCCCGGCCGACCCGCTTCGTTCCCCGGCCGACCGCGATTACCCACCGCGCCCCGGCCGGCCCGGCCGACAGTGCCTCGGCCGGTCACCCCCGCCGACCGCGGAAATCTCCGACCGCGCCGTGTCGGCAGCCCCCGACCGCGGAATTCTCCGGCCGCACGCCTGCCGATCACGCAGTGCAGACCGTCCCCGCCCGTGAGGCGCGGCTTCCGGCGAGCCACAGAAACGGGCCCCGGATCTACGGGGGCAGAGTTCGGTCCAGGCAGATGTGCGAGAGACTGGGGGGCATGGAGATGCCGAGGAATGAACGCTCGCAGGAGAGCCCACACGTTTTGGTCGTAGGACCGGATGGAATGGCGCTCGGCAACCCCGCCCACGGCGGCGGGGAGGGCGACGAGGAGTCGCGCGAGACCCCGGTGACGGAGATGGTCGAACAGCCCGCCAAGGTCATGCGCATCGGCAGCATGATCAAGCAGCTGTTGGAGGAGGTCAGGGCGGCTCCTCTCGACGAGGCCAGCCGGGTCCGGCTCAAGGGAATCCACTCGAGCTCCGTGAAGGAGCTGGAGGACGGCCTCGCCCCCGAGCTGGTGGAGGAGCTGGAGCGGTTGTCGCTCCCCTTCACCGATGAGACGGTCCCGACCGAGGCGGAGCTGCGGATCGCGCAGGCCCAGCTGGTCGGTTGGCTGGAAGGGCTCTTCCACGGTATCCAGACGGCGCTGTTCGCCCAGCAGATGGCGGCCCGGTCGCAGCTGGAGCAGATGCGCCGGGCGCTGCCGCCCGGAGTGATGACCGGCGAGGGTGAGCACGACGGTCCGCAGGGCGGCGCCCGCTCGGGCCCGTACCTCTGATCCCCGACCCTCGGAACGCGACACCGGAACACAACGGAGGGGCTCGGCACGCGGACCGCGTGCCGAGCCCCTCCGTCCGTGTCCTGCGTCAGGCCGTTGTCCGCTGCATCCCGACGGTGCTCATCAGGATCATGAGGATCATGAGGATGTTCATCAGGCGGGCTTGCCGGTGGAGACCGTCAGCACGAACTTCTCCGTCTTGCTGTTCGGGTCGAACGCGTCACCGGCCAGCGGGGTCTGTCGGATGACGATGCCCTTGCCCCAGATGTTCTCGTCCTCCTCCTCCACGCTGTACTTCCAGCCGCTGGCGTTCAGGCAGGACTTCACCGAGGCGATGTCGTAGTACTGGAGCTGCGGAGCGGTGACCTTCTCCTCGTCGTCGAAGTACTCGTACGCCTCCGTGCACTTCTCCTTGTCGATGACCTTGGTCTTGTCCCCCGGGTTGAACCCCGGGCCCTCGTCCTCGTCATCGTCGGTCTCCCCGCTCGGCGACGCGGACGACTCCCGCTGTGTCGGATCGTCCGTCGCGGCCTGGGCCGTCTCCTCGCTGTCCGAGGGACTGCCGCCCCCGCCACCGTTGTCCTTGCTCACGGAGACCGCTGCGACCAGCCCGCCAAGTGCCAGCAGGGCCACCACGATCACGCCCACGATCACCGGCACATTGCTCTTGCGGCCGCCCGGGGGACGGGCACCGGGGGACATCGCGTACGGCGGCGGGGTCTGCACACCACTGCCGTACGGAGAGGGGGCCTGGGGCGGCGTCGGGTAGCCCTGCTGCTGCATCGGGAACGGCGGCGGGGTGGTGGGGCCGAAGCCACCCATCTGTCCGTGCGACAGCTGCTGCGGCTGTTGTGGTGGTTGCGGCGGCTGGTACGGCAGGTGAACATTCGGCGGTGCCGGAGTCTGCTGGGCCACCGGTGGGAAGACCGCCGCGCCAACTCCCGCGCCGCTGCGCGCAGCGGGCCCGCCGCCGATGATGATCGGGGCCGCGCCGGTCTGCCCGCTTCCGGCCACCCGCGCGCACTCGTCGCGCATCGCCTCCGCTGTCGGGAAACGCTCGTTGGGGTTCTTTTTCAGTGCCCGCGCGACCAACGCGTCCACCGCCGCGGGGACCGACCGGTTGATCGAGGACGGAGCGACCGGCTCCTCCTGTACATGCGCATAGGCGATGGCCAGGGGCGAGTCGGCATCGAAGGGGAGTCGCCCGGTCAGCAGCTCGAAGAGCATGATGCCGACGGAGTAGAGGTCGGAGCGGGCGTCCACGGCACGGCCCAGCGCCTGCTCCGGCGACAGATACTGCGGTGTGCCGACGACCATGCCCGTCTGGGTCATCGAGGTGACCCCCGACTGCATGGCCCGCGCGATGCCGAAGTCCATGACTTTGACCACATTGCGCTTGGTCATCATCACGTTGCCCGGCTTGATGTCCCGGTGGACCAGGCCCATCTCATGGCTGACCTCGAGCGCCGCCAGCACATCAGCCGTGATCTTCAGTGCCTTCTCGGCCGGCATCGCCCCGTGCTGTGCGACATCCGCGTCCAGCTCCGAGCGGAGCGGCCTGCCCTCCACGTACTCCATGACGATGTACGGCACGACGGTGCCGTCGCCCGCCCCGGAGTCGCCGTCGACCACCGCGTCCTCGCCGGTGTCGAAGACCGAGACGATGTTGGTGTGCGAGAGCTTGGCCACCGACTGGGCCTCGCGGCGGAACCGCTCGCGGAAGGACTGCTCACGGCCCAACTCGGTGTGCAGTGTCTTGATGGCGACCTGCCGGTCCAGCACGGAGTCGTACGCCAGGTGCACCGAGGCCATACCGCCGGTGCCGAGCAGGTCGCGCAGCTCGTAGCGGCCACCACCGACCGAGCGGTCCTCGTAGCGGCCCTGCGCGCCGTCCTGGCTCATCTGTCTGCTCCCCCCGTGCCGCACGGCCGCACAACACGGTCAACCTGCCGACCGCCGCACTGATCCTCGTTTCCCGGCCAAGTCTGCCCCAGGGCGGGGACACGTCAAGCCGCATGCCCGTTCCGTGACTGGATGGGCAAGAAGCGTTCGTGAAGAGTTACCGGGCCACTATGTGATTTGCGCCCGTACGCCCCCCGCGGGTTGGATGGCCGGTCCATCACGGACCGGCGCGCCCCTCGGACCCTGTAGCGTGCCTTAGCGGAACAGCGTTGACCCGCAGCCAGGTGCGAGCGGACAGATACGACGGCGAGGACTGATGGCACAGACGCAGCGCGCCCAGGGCCCGTCCGAACCCGAGGCCTCCGGCGGAGGAATGCACGACGCCCCGGAGGCATGGGGTGTCGGAGGGCTGGTCGGCGACGGCCGCTACCGCCTGACCCACCGCCTCGGCCGGGGCGGCATGGCCGAGGTCTTCGCCGCGGAGGACGTCCGCCTCGGCCGTACGGTCGCGGTGAAGCTGCTCCGCGCCGACCTCGCCGAGGACCCTGTTTCCAAAGCCCGCTTCACGCGCGAGGCGCAGTCGGTCGCGGGCCTCAACCACCATGCCGTGGTGGCTGTTTACGACTCCGGCGAGGACACCGTCGCCGGCAGCACCGTGCCGTACATCGTCATGGAGCTGGTCGAGGGCCGGACGATCCGCGATCTGCTGCTCAATGCCGAGGCGCCGCCGCCGGACCAGGCGCTGATCATCGTCTCCGGGGTGCTGGAGGCGCTGTCCTACAGCCACCACCACGGCATCGTGCACCGTGACATCAAGCCCGCCAACGTCATCATCACGGACAGCGGCGCCGTCAAGGTGATGGACTTCGGCATCGCTCGCGCGCTGCACGGCGCGCAGAGCACCATGACCCAGACCGGCATGGTCATGGGCACCCCGCAGTACCTCTCTCCCGAGCAGGCCCTCGGCAAGGCCGTCGACCACCGCTCGGATCTGTACGCCACCGGCTGTCTGCTCTACGAACTCCTGGCGCTGCGGCCGCCGTTCACCGGTGAGACCCCGCTCTCGGTGGTCTACCAGCATGTCCAGGACGACCCGGTCCCGCCGTCCGAGGTCACCGGCGCGGTGCCGCCCGAGCTGGACGGGCTGGTCATGCGCTCGCTGGCGAAGGACCCGGACGACCGGTTCCAGAGCGCCGAGGAGATGCGCGGCCTGGTCCAGTACGCCCTCCAGATGCTGGCCGACAAGGGCAGCCACACCGGCGTATGGGACACCGGACCGGTGTCCCACACCGGAGGGGCGACCCCGGCGATGGGCGTGGCCGGGACGAGCGCCCTGCCGCACCCGAACCATGGCGACACCTCCCAGATCGGCGTGGGCGGCCCGATACTGCCGGGCAGCCGGGACGACGACGGCGGCTTCGACGGCAACAGGCCAGGCGGCGGCCGGGGCCGGGGCGGCCGGGGCAAGATGTGGCTGTTCGCGGCGCTCGCGGTGATCGCGATCACCGTCGGCATCGTCTTCGCGCTGGACAACCTCGGCCAGAGGCAGGACCCGAAGCCGAAGGACCCCCCGGCGACCTCCGAGCCCGCGGAGAAGACGCCGTCGAGGTCCGCGGACGAGGAGACCACGGAGGGCACCGAGCCGGGTGGATCGGTCGGCGGCCAGGACGAATACACCCCGTCCTACACGCCCTCCCAGACACCCAGTGACACCCCGTCCGAGACGCCGTCGCAGACGCCGAGCGAGGTGCCCAGCGAGACCACGTCGGGCGGTACGGACGCCGGTGGCTCAGGTGGCTCCCCCAGCCCGTCCGACGGCGACACGGGCACGAGCGACGGTGGCAACGGCGACCCGGACCCGACGCTCGATCCCAGTGACGTCGGCGGCGAGGGCGGAACGCCCTGAGCCGGTCGTCACCCGCGTGAAGGCGGCGGCGGTGGGGTAACCCGGTCCGACTGGACCCGACCCGACCCGACTGGACCCGACGCCCGGTCCGGGCAGTGCCGGCGGTGAAGGGGGACACCCCTGAGGCCGTCGGCATGCTGCGCGGAAGCGTCCGCAGTGCTGTGGCCGGGTGACCCGGTGACCCGGTGCCCGGTCACCCCGCGAACGCGTCCTGGACGGCCTCGTACTCCCGGGTCCACCAGACCGACAGCGCCGCCGCCGCAGGGAACTGCGGATCCGCCCGGCGGTCCAGCAGCTGATAGCGCCAGCGCAGCATCCAGAAGTCGTTGAGCCGCTCCCACCACACCCGGTGCACAGCCGCCGCCAGCTCCTCCGTGCCGGCGACGGTGGCGCGCCGGTAGGCCCGGGCGTAGGAGCGCACCTTGGACAGTTCCAGCGTGCCCCCCGGCCGTACGAAGAAGATCGCCGCCGCTCGGACCGCCTCCTCCGCGCGGGGCTGGACGCCCAGCCGGTCCCAGTCCACGATCGCCGCGGGCTCCGCGCCCCGGTACAGCAGGTTCAGCGGGTGGAAGTCGCCGTGCACCCAGCCCGCGGCGGGCTCGGCGCCCGCCTCGGGGCGGCGGTGGGCGTGCCGCTCCAGCAGCGCTCTGCGCTCCACGAGCCGGTGCTCGGCCAGTTCGTCGAAGCTGTCCCGGGGCCGCCGGCCGCGGGCGAGGGTGAGCAGCTCCTCGATCAGTTCGAAGGTGTCGGAGGGATCGGCGCTCTCCACCCGGGCCTCGGCCTCGGGGAGCGGCGACTGCTGCATCACCCGCTCCAGGCAGGTGTGGACGAGCCCCAGCAGCGCCCCCAGGCGCCGTGACTGGGCACAGGTGAGCTCGCCCCCGTCCCGGTGCCGGCCGTCCACCCAGGGGTGCAGGGCGTAGCAGCGGCCGCCGATCACGGCGACAGTACGGCCGTCCGAGTCCGGTACCGGCGGGGCCACCGGCAGGCCCATCGCGCCGAGCCGGGCGGTCGCGCCGTGCTGCCGGGCGATGGCGGCGCTGTCGCCGTCCAGGTGGTGCTTGAGGAAGTAGCGGCCGCGGGTGGTGGCCAGCCGGTAGCCGCGGTTGAGCAGGCCCTCGGCGACCGGCTCGCAGGACAGCGGCTCGCCCGCGCCCTCGTACCGGCGCAGCAGCGTGCCCAGAGTGCCGCCGTCGGGAGCAGTACGGAGAGCAGCGGTACGGGGCGGTGGCAGGGGGAGAGCAGCAGAGGCGGCATATGAGCGCGGCACTCGCCAGATGTTAGATCACTGGCGTCACGCAGAGTGCAGGGCAGGATAACGGAGCGCTGCAAGCGGGAGCGAAGCGAGGACCCGGGGCGGGAAGGGGACGCGAAAAGCGGAGTGCGGGCTGTGGCCGGAAGGCGGAATGCAGGACCGGGGCCGGAGAAGCGCAGGGCGGGCGGAAAGGGATTCCCGCCGTCATCTCATGAATCACCGCGTCGGACTACTTCATAGCCATTGAGTGAATTAGGTTGATTTATCCTTCTTCGGGAACGGAGCCGGTTTCAGACACGAAGTCTTCCCGTGCTCTCGTCCTCCGGGATAACGTGCCGTTGTCCCGGAGGGCTGCAAGGCTGTGACCAGTGAGGTTCCGCTCCTTTCCCGATTTACTTGGAAATCCAAGAAAAATTGCAGGTCAGGAGGGGTTTCGCGGAGATGCGAAGCACTGGGTAACGTGCGTGTTGCAGGCCACTGTCCGGGCGCCTGTCACGCCCGTTCGGCCCGCCGCACATACCCCGTGCGCCGTTTCGAAGCGGGTGAGCCCCAACTGGCCGCCGGCGGATCCCGGGGGCCGGACAGACGGAGGAGCACACCGTGACCGTGGAGAGCACTGCCGCGCGGAAACCGCGCCGCAGCAGCGGCAAGCGCGCCGGCGCCAAGAAGCCACCGGCCGACCAGCCCGAGCTCGTACAGCTGCTGACGCCGGAGGGCGAGCGGGTCGAGCACCCCGAATACTCCATCGACCTGACGCCGGAAGAGCTGCGTGGCCTGTACCGGGACATGGTGCTGACCCGTCGCTTCGACGCGGAGGCAACAGCTCTGCAGCGGCAGGGCGAGCTGGGCCTCTGGGCCTCGCTGCTGGGCCAGGAAGCGGCCCAGATCGGCTCCGGCCGGGCCCTGCGCGATGACGACTACGTCTTTCCGACCTACCGCGAGCACGGCGTCGCCTGGTGCCGCGGGGTCGACCCGACCAATCTGCTCGGGATGTTCCGCGGTGTGAACCACGGCGGCTGGGACCCGGCCACCAACAACTTCCACCTGTACACGATCGTGATCGGCTCGCAGACGCTGCATGCGACCGGGTACGCGATGGGTGTCGCCAAGGACGGCGCGGACTCCGCCGTCATCGCCTATTTCGGTGACGGCGCCTCCAGCCAGGGTGACGTCGCCGAGGCCTTCACCTTCTCCGCGGTCTACAACGCCCCGGTCGTCTTCTTCTGCCAGAACAACCAGTGGGCGATCTCCGAGCCCACCGAGCGGCAGACCCGCGTCCCGCTCTACCAGCGCGCCCAGGGCTTCGGCTTCCCCGGTGTTCGGGTCGACGGCAACGACGTGCTCGCCTGCCTCGCCGTGACCCGGTCGGCGCTGGAACGGGCCCGCAGCGGTCAGGGTCCGACCCTCGTCGAGGCCTTCACGTACCGGATGGGCGCTCACACCACCTCCGACGACCCGACGAAATACCGGCTGGACGAGGAGCGGGCGGCCTGGGAGGCCAAGGACCCGATCCTGCGGCTGAGGACCTATCTGGAGCGGGAGGGCCTGGCCGACGAGGCGTTCTTCGCCGAGCTCGAGACGGCGAGCGACGCGCTCGCCAAGCGGGTCCGCGAGGCCGTACGCGCCATGCCCGACCCCGACCACATGGCGATTTTCGAGAACGTCTACGCCGACGGGCACGCGCTCGTCGACGAGGAGCGCGCGCAGTTCGCCGCCTACCAGGCGTCCTTCGCGGTCGAGGCGGAGCCCGCCGGGAAGGACAACTGACATGGCCGTCGAGAAGCTCTCGCTCGCCAAGGCGATCAACGAATCGCTCCGCAAGTCCATGGAGACCGACAGCAAGGTCCTGATCATGGGCGAGGACGTCGGAAAGCTCGGCGGAGTCTTCCGGGTCACCGACGGTCTGCAGAAGGACTTCGGCGAGGAGCGGGTCATCGACACGCCGCTCGCCGAGTCCGGCATCGTCGGCACCGCGATCGGCCTGGCCCTGCGCGGCTACCGGCCGGTCGTGGAGATCCAGTTCGACGGTTTCGTCTTCCCGGCGTACGACCAGATCGTCACGCAGCTCGCCAAGATGCACGCGCGGGCACTCGGCAAGATCAAAATGCCGGTCGTCATCCGCATTCCCTACGGTGGCGGCATCGGCGCGGTCGAGCACCACAGTGAGTCGCCCGAGGCACTCTTCGCGCACGTCGCAGGCCTCAAGTGCGTCTCCCCGTCCAACCCCTCGGACGCCTACTGGATGATGCAGCAGGCCATCGAGAGCGACGACCCGGTCATCTTCTTCGAGCCGAAGCGGCGCTACTGGGACAAGGGCGAGGTCGACATCACGGCCATCCCCGGCCCGTTGCACGCGGCCCGGGTCGCCCAGCAGGGTACGGATCTGACGCTGGCGGCCTACGGGCCGATGGTGAAGGTCTGTCTCGAGGCTGCCGCCGCGGCCGCCGAGGAAGGCAAGTCCCTCGAGGTCGTCGACCTCCGCTCGATGTCCCCCATCGACTTCGACACGGTCCAGCGGTCGGTCGAGAAGACCGGAAGGCTGGTCGTCGTGCACGAGGCTCCGGTATTCCTGGGTACGGGATCCGAGATCGCCGCCCGGATCACCGAGCGGTGCTTCTACCACCTGGAGGCCCCGGTCCTGCGGGTCGGCGGCATGCACGCGCCGTACCCTCCGGCGAGGCTGGAGGACGAGTACCTGCCGGGGCTCGACCGGGTGTTGGATGCCGTCGACCGCGCGCTGGCGTACTGAAGGGCTTGAGGAGTCGTGACGATGACCGCAACTGATCAGCGCTTCCGTGAGTTCAAGATGCCGGATGTCGGCGAGGGACTCACCGAGGCCGAGATCCTCAAGTGGTACGTACAGCCCGGTGACATGGTGACCGACGGCCAGGTGGTGTGCGAGGTCGAGACCGCCAAGGCCGCGGTGGAGCTGCCGATCCCCTTCGACGGGCAGGTGCACGAGCTGCGCTTCGCCGAGGGGACGACGGTGGATGTCGGCACGGTGATCATTACGGTGGACACCGAGCCCGGGAGCGGGGCTGAGCCGTCGGCCGCTGAGGCGCCGCAGGGCGGCTCGGCCGCCGGGGACGGCGGTGGCGCGGTGGATCAGCCGGGCTACTACCCGCCGAAGCCCGAGGCAGGGGCGGACGAAGGGGTCGAGCCGGAGGGCCGCCAGCCGGTGCTCGTGGGCTATGGAGTCGCTGCCTCGTCGACGAAGCGCCGTCCGCGCAAGCCGCAGCCGGGCCAGTCGGTCCCGTCCCAGCCGGGTGCCGGTGGCGCGACGGCTGCCGGGGCAGCCGCGCCGGAGGGTCCCGGTGAGCCGGGTCGGCCGACCGGCTCCGGGACTGCCGCACCGGCGGAGGCACCCGCCGCGCAGCGTCCCCAGCCCACGGCCGCCGCGATTCAGGCCGAGCTGAACGGCCACTTGGGGGCTGCCGCCGGGACCACGGAGGCGCGGCCGCTCGCCAAGCCGCCGGTCCGCAAGCTCGCCAAGGACCTCGGCATCGACCTGGCGACGGTCACGCCGACCCGTCGCGACGGAGTGATCACGCGCGAGGACGTCCACGCCGCCGCGGCCTCGGCCATGGCGGCGACGGAGGTCGCCCCGGCCCCGGCGCCGGCACCCGGGGCTGCGGCACCGGCAGCGCAGCCGGCCGCCGCACCGGAGGTCAGCGCCGTGGCGCGTGAGACGCGTGTGCCGGTCAAGGGGGTACGGAAGGCCACCGCGCAGGCGATGGTCGCCAGTGCCTTCACGGCGCCGCATGTCACGGAGTTCATCACCGTCGACGTGACACGCACGATGAAGCTGGTGCAGGACCTCAAACAGGACCCGGACATGGCAGGCGTACGGGTCAACCCGCTGCTGCTCGTCGCGAAGGCGCTCCTGGTGGCGATCAAGCGGAACCCGGAGGTCAACTCGGCCTGGGACGAGGCCAACCAGGAGATCGTGCGCAAGGAGTACGTCAACCTGGGCATCGCCGCGGCGACCCCGCGCGGTCTGATCGTCCCGAACATCAAGGACGCGCACGCCAAGACCCTGCCCGAACTCGGCACCGCGCTGGGCGAGCTGGTGATCACGGCCCGCGAGGGCAGGACGTCCCCGGCAGCGATGCAGGGGGGCACAGTCACCATCACCAACGTGGGCGTCTTCGGCGTCGACACCGGCACCCCGATCCTCAACCCGGGGGAGTCGGCGATCCTCGCCTTCGGCGCGGTCAAGCTCCAGCCGTGGGTCCACAAGGGCAAGGTGAAGCCCCGTCAGGTCACCACCCTGGCGCTCTCCTTCGACCACCGCGTGGTCGACGGCGAGCTGGGCTCCAAGGTTCTCGCGGATGTCGCGGAGATCCTGGAACACCCGAAGAAGCTCATCACCCGGGCGTAGCAGCAAGCGAACACATCGGGGCCCGGAGGCGCGAAAGCCCTCCGGGCCCCGATGTCGTACCGCTCCGAGGGAGGGGGCGTGGCGGGGCTGTCGGCCGTTCTGCCTCCCGGTGGTTGCTGGGCTTCAGGCGGCCTGCTCCGCTGCGCTGCGCTCGGAGCGGG
>NZ_JBEXKU010000023.1:0-93358 GCF_040609575.1 Streptomyces sp. NPDC004647
GGTTGATAGGCCAGGTGTGGAAGGCAGGTAACTGCTGGAGCTGACTGGTACTAATAGGCCGAGGGCTTGTCCTCAGTTGCTCGCGTCCACTGTGTAGGTTCTGAAGTAACGACCCGTGAAAACGCCGGGCGGTTCAACTTCACAGAGTTTCGGTGGTCATTGCGTCAGGGAAACGCCCGGTTACATTCCGAACCCGGAAGCTAAGCCTTTCAGCGCCGATGGTACTGCAGGGGGGACCCTGTGGGAGAGTAGGACGCCGCCGAACAATCATTAGCCTCAACCCCCAAGCCATGCTTGGGGGTTGAGGCATTTCTGCGTTCACCACCAAAAACCAGGGCTCTCCAGGTGTTCACCGTTGCCCGGAGCGGTTCTGCGGCTCGGTAGCAGCGTGCCGCGGCTCGGCAGCCGGCGCACGCCAGGCGAGATCCACATGCGCTTGTGCGATGCCCGGGAGCGGATGCGAGCATCGAGACATGGGCTATGAGATCCGGACCGTCCGCATAGAGGACTGGGCCGAGCTGAAGGAACTGCGGCTGGTCGCGCTGAACGACCCCGTCGCTCGGGTCGCCTTCGTGGACACGTACGAGAACGGCGCCGCGCAGGCCGACGACTTCTGGCGGGGCCGGGCCACACCCGTCTCCGACGGCGGGGCCGCCACGAATGTGATCGCGACGGATGACGACGGTGTCTGGGTCGCCATGCTCGCTCTGCTCGACGAGACACATGTGGGTGAGCACGCCGGCCTCCCGACCGGCGTGCCCGACATGGCCGAGGGTTCCGTCCCGCCCCAGATGCACATCGTCAGCGTGTACGTACGCCCCGAGCACCGAGGCACCGGCGTCGCTGAGCAGCTCTTCCGCACGGCCATCGACTGGGCCTGGGAGCAGACCAAGGCCGAGCGCATCCGGCTCTGGGTGCACGGCGACAACCCCCGCGCCCAGGCCTTCTACCGCCGGCTCGGCTTCACCCCGACCGGCGAGACGATGGCCTTCCCGCCGAACCCGGAGGAGCTGGAGTACGAGATGGGGTTGCCGCGGCCGTAGCGGGAGAAGACGCTCGCCGTCGCACGGGGCTGAGGGACCGGGCGTGGCCCCTTGCTCAGAGTCCTAGTACCCCTTGGCGCCGTCGATTCGTTCGCGGAGCAGGTCGGCGTGGCCGTTGTGCCGGGCGTACTCGGCGATCATATGGAGCAGGATCCGGCGAAGTGAGATCGGCTCTCCGCTCGACTTCTGAATGCCGGTCAGGTCGAGAGAGGGTGCCTCGGCGACGATGCGACGGGCAGCCTCGCACTCCGCCCGCCAAACCGCGAAGGCTTCCCCTACATCGCCGTCCAGGCCGTCGAAATCCTGGTTGGGGTCCTCGTTCGAGTAGTACAGATGCGGCACATCCTCGCCGACGAACTGCTGGCGGAACCACCACCGTTCCGTCCCGGCGAGGTGCCGGAGCAGGCCGTGAAGGCTCAGTCCGGACGGCGGGATCGCCTTCTCGGACAGCCGCTCCTGTGGAATGCCGGAGCACTTGAGCTCGAAGGTCTCGCGGTGCCAGTCGAGGAAAGCCGTCAGGATCTCGCGCTCGTCGCCGACGAGGGGCAGGGCGGTTCGGGCGTCGGAGGCCCAGGCCTGTGCGTAGTTCTCCGCCGGGATTTCGTTCATGGCGTGAGTGTGGCAGGGGGCTCGGACAGTCGGGCATGGAAGCCCGCGGCCTCGAGGAACACCCGTTTCGGACGGGCCACATGGCGGCCGAGGCAGCTGTCAGACCAGCAGGCTGCGGTTCGGCCAGCGGGCGCGCGCCTGCTCCTCGGAGCGGAGGAGAGCCAGTGCCGGGAGGCCCTGCGCGATGCCTGCGGCGACCAGCTCGGGCAGTTGGGGGAGGGGCGCCACGGCGGCAACGTCGTCGAGGACCAGGGTGAGTGGTGGGTCGAGCCGACCGGCAGATGACCGTTCGGCCATGCGGCGGCCGTGCTCGACCACGCTCGAGACGAGTGCTGTCAGCAACGGCATCGCACCCGGGTGGGTCCGCGGATCCTCGATCGCTTCACCCACCACGTACAGCGTTCCCCCTTCGGCCACGAAAGATTCCAGGGCGAGGGAGTCGGCGCGGGTGGGATTGCAGGCGTCCCTGATGTGGATCGAGGAGAGCGCGGACAGCGTCCGCGCGGTCAACTCCTGGGCGGTCTCACGGCGTTCGGGGTAGCCGGTGAGGGTGCCCTCCAGCTCGCCCGCCGAGCCGGAGGCGGCCTTGGGGTTCGTACGGAGGATACGTACGGGCTCGTGCGCCGAGCTCCCGGACGCCCAGCGGTGCACCTGCCGGAACGGCCGGCCGTCGACTGCCGCGGCGTGCAGCCAGCAGCGAAGCAGTGTTTCCGCAGCCTCGGCCATGGCGGAGTCGAGGGCGTGTACCGGCCGTACGGGCGCGAGCAGAGCGGCCGCGCGGGCGGCGGCGACCTCGCGGGACTCGCAGCCCGCGGAGGGGGACCAGCGCAGGCGGGCGGGAGTGTCGAGGAGATGGCTGGGGTCGTAGAGGTGGGTCGGGCCGAGCTTGGCCCGGGCGCTCTTTGTCTCGGTCCAGAGGGTGGGGTTCGAGGTGGCGACGAGGACGGGGCCTGCGGCTTCCAGAATCGTTCGCACCGCGAGCGGTTGGTGACTGTCGCCGCGGGGGCCGGTGAAGTACACGCCCGTCCCGCCCTGTTGTCGGGGTCCGGCGGGATCCAGGCTTCCGGCGTGGCTCTCTTCCCGACCGCCTGCTCCTACCGCTGACGGCGAGCCGTGAGAGGCCGCGGCCACGCCCGCGTGAAGCCCGGTCGTCGTCGGAGCGGCACCTGCCGCTGTGCTGCCCGGAGCGCCGGCGGCAGCCGTCCCGCCGCCCCCGGGGGCCCTGACTCCCGGGACACTTGCTCCGAAGCTCCCTGCGGTCGTTCCGGGGCCGGGGGTGCCGGGCTCTGGTGTGCCCGGCGCTGGGACGCCGGGTACGGGTGTGCCGGTGCTGTTCGCGCCGGGGGCGCCGGCGGTCGTTTCCGCGCCGGGGGTGCCAGGGTCCGGAAGAGGTGTGCCATCCGTACTCACCCGGAGGCCACTGAAGTTGTTGCCCGGGGGAGGTCCGGCTGCCGGCAGGATGCCTCCGGCGGCTCCGGCGGCTCCGGCGGCTCCGGCGGCTCCGGCGGCTCCGGCGGCTCCGGCGGCTCCGGCGCCCGCGGGCACACTGCCCTTGTTGTGGGGCGGAGCACCGGGCCCGCCATTGACCCCAGCACCCGCAGCAGCCGCGATGCCCGCAACACCCGCGGGGCCGCCGGCCCCGGGCCCCGCTGTGCCCCCGGCGACCGCGCCGTCCACCTGCGCGGCAGCCGCCCCGCTCCGAGCGGACCGGCGCACGGCTCTCCAGCGCGTCACCACGCCGATCACGAACACCGCCAGTACGAACAGCACCATCAGCTCGCTGATGAAGATGCCCCAGAACAGTCCGTACCCCGACAGCTGATCCGCCGCTGCCTCCGGCCACGCCGAGGCCACGTCGTGCGGGTCCGACACCAGATGCCGTATGGCAACCGGGGTGTGCGTGAACCGTACGCCCGTGGGCCACGCCCCCCGCGCGAACAGTCCGGCCAGCCCCGTCGCCATCCACACCAGCAGCGTCAGCCCGAGCAGAAAGCCGAGCAGCCCGACCAGAAGGCCGTCCGGGATGCCCCGCTCCTGTCCGCGAGCCGCTCTCGCCCCAGGGCCCTGTCCGTCCTGTCCTGACGCCATGTCAGGCCACCGTCGACTCGTCCGCGAGCTGTTGCTCCATCGCCTTCGCCGCGCGCTCCTCCGCTTCCGCCTCGGCCGCTCGCTCCAGCGCCAGGGCTTCGTCGCTCATCGACGACTCCGTCATGGCGCGGTCGGTGTAGACGAGGGGCCGTTCGGCCTCCGTCACCAGGTGCTTCACGACTTGGACGTTTCCGTTGACATCCCAGACGGCGATGCCCGGCGTGAGCGTCGGGATGATCTCCACTGCCCAGCGTGGCAGCCCCAGCACCCGGCCCGTCGCCCGCGCCTCGTCCGCCTTCTGCGCGTAGATCGTCCGCGTCGACGCCATCTTCAGGATCGCCGCCGCCTCGCGGGCGGCCGCGCCGTCGACCACGTCCGACAGGTGGTGGACGACGGCGACGAACGACAGGCCCAGCCGTCGCCCGAACTTCAGCAGCCGCTGGAACAGCTGTGCCACGAAGGGCGAGTTGATAATGTGCCAGGCCTCTTCCACCAGAAAGATCCGCTTCTTCCGGTCGGGCCGGATCCAGGTGTGCTCCAGCCACACACCCACGATCGCCATCAGAATCGGCATCGCGATCGAGTTGCGGTCGATATGGGACAGGTCGAAGACGATCAGCGGCGCGTCGAGATCGATGCCCGCAGTCGTCGGGCCGTCGAACATGCCCCGCAGGTCACCGTCGACCAGCCGGTCCAGCACCAGCGCGACGTCCAGGCCCCAGGCCCGTACGTCGTCGGTGCCGACGTTCATCGCCTGAGCCGACTCCGGTTCCGGGTGCCGCAGTTGCTCGACTATGTCGGTGAGGACCGGCTGCCGGTCCGTGATGGTCTCGTTGACGTACGCGTGCGCGACCTTCAGCGCGAAGCCCGAGCGCTCGTCGAGCCCGTGCCCCAGCGCGACCTCGATGATCGTACGGAGCAGAGCCAGCTGTCCCGTGGTGGTGATCGACGGGTCGAGGGGGTTGAGCCTGATCCCGCCGTCCAGCGCGGCCACCGGATCGAGCCGGATGGGAGTGATTCCCAGCTCCTCGGCGATGAGGTTCCACTCGCCGACCCCGTCCTCGCCCTGCGCGTCGAGCACCACCACCTGACGGTCCCGGAAGCGCAGCTGCCGCAGCACATACGTCTTCTCCAGCGCCGACTTGCCGTTGCCGGACTCACCGAGCACCAGCCAGTGCGGGGCGGGCAGTTGCTGCCCGTACAGCTGGAACGGGTCGTAGATGTAGCCCTTCCCGGAGTACACCTCACGCCCGATGATCACGCCGGAGTCCCCCAGGCCGGGAGCGGCCGTGGGCAGATAGACGGCCTGGGCCTGGCCCGTGGACGTACGGACCGGCAGCCGGGTCGTCTCCACCTTCCCGAAGAGGAAGCTGGTGAACGCCTCGGTGACAGCGGTCAGCGGATCGAGCACGGCGAGGCCCCTATCGTCGGATGCCGGTGGCGAAGGGCAGGGTGTTCACAAAGGCCCGGTGGTGTTCCCGGTCGCACCACTCCAGCTTGAGGTAGGACTTGCCCGCCGAGGCGCGGATCGTCCGCTTGTCCCGTGCCAGGGCCTCCGGGTTGCGCGAGGAGACGGTGAGGTACCCGACCAGGTTGACTCCGGCCGCGCCGCTCGCCAGGTCCTCGCCGCGCTGGTCCATCCGCCCGTGCGCGGCGATGTCCCGGGGGTCCACGGTCCGGTTCATCTTCGCCGCCCGCGATGCCTCCGCCTCGTCGTTCGTCTTTTCCGTCAGCATCCGCTCGATGGCGATCTCGGTCGGCTCCAGATCCATGCAGACCGCGACCGTACGGATCACATCCGGGGTGTGGACCAGCAGCGGCGCCAGGAAGTTCACCCCGACCGGGGTCATCGGCCACTCCTTCACCCACGCCGTCGCGTGGCACCAGGGGGCGCGGGTGGTCGACTCCCGGGTCTTCGCCTGGAGGTACGTCGGCTCCATCGCGTCCAGCTCGGCCGGCCAGGCGTTCCGCTGCGTCATCGCCTGGATGTGGTCGATCGGGTGGTCCGGGTCGTACATCGAGTGCACGAGCGAGGCCAGCCGGCCCTGGCCCAGCGGCTGGCGCACCCGGATGTCCGCCTCGGTGAGCCGCGCGCAGATGTCGGTCAGCTCGCGCGCCATGACCACCGCCAGGCCCGCGTCCTTGTCCAGCCTGCCGCGCCCCTGCCGGGTGGCCCGCGCCATCGTGTGCGCCTCCGCCGCCAGTTCGCGGGTGAAATGCATACAGGCGACGAGATACGCGCGGTGCTGCTCGGACGACGTGGACACCATCGACTGGAGCTGGTCGTAGGAGTTGCGGAGCCAGCCCGGGGCTCTCGAGTCGCCGCGCCGCTCCACATCCTTGGCGTGCGCGTCCGGGTCGGCGGGCAGCGTACGGGCGAGCATCTGCAGCCGCGTCACGAAGCCGTCCCCGTTGGCCACGTGCTTGAGCAGTGTCCCGAACCGGTCGACCAGGGCCTCCTGGTCCTCGCTGTCCCGCAGTCCGACGCCCGGGCCCTCGATCTCGATCGCGGCGGTGACGGTACGGCGGTCGGCGTGCAGCAGTACGGCGATCTCGTCCGGCCCGAACGGCGCCGCGAGCCAGTTGATCCGCCCGATCCCGGGCGGCGGCCCGACCTCGACCTCCCGGCCGTCCAGCCGGATGCCCGCCTCGGCGACGGTGGAGCGGTAGGTCGTGCCCCGGCGCAGGGTCCGCTTGAACGAGCGGTTGATCTCGAACCACTTGTAGAACGTGCGGTGTTTGTACGGCACGTAGACAGCGGCCAGCGCCAGCATCGGGAAACCCGTGAGTGAGGCGATCCGCAGCGGCAGGACGGGGACGAGCAGTCCGCACATCATGCCGAGGAACGCCCCCGCGATGATCAGCGCGATCTCACCGGTCTCCCGGTTCTTGCCGATGATCGCATTCGGCCGGGCGCGGCCGATGAGGTACGTACGGCGTGGCGCGATCGGGTGGGACTGGGTCGTCAACGCCGCTCACCTCCAGAGGAATTGCCGGGGTTGGCGGAGTTGCCCGCGCTGCCGCGGTCAGGCGTACGGGGTGCGGGTGCGGCGCCTCTGCCGCCGGACGAACTGCCGCGGGTACTGTGCGCCGCCACACCGCCGGCGACGCCGCTCTGGGGCCTGGACACGGACCGGGACGAGCCGTCGTCCCCGCCCCCTCCACCGCCGGAGCCGCGGCTGCTGTGGGTCTTGATGCCCTGCTTGACGAGCGCGGCGGGGGTGGAGATGACGGCGGCCGCCTGGCTGCCGTCGGTGGCGGCCTTGCGGTTGCTGCGGGCGCTGGCGATCTCGTCGCCGAAGCCGGGGACGAAGCGGTAGATCATGGCGCTGGCGAAGATGGCGAGCAGAATGATCGCGAGGCCGGAGACCACGGCGGAGAAGGCGTCCGGGCCGTCGTCGGAGGCGGAGAGGGCCCCCGCGAGACCGAGCACGATGATGATCACCGGCTTGACCAGGATCACCGCGATCATGATCCCGGCCCAGCGGCGTACGTGGCCCCACATGTTCTTGTCGACCAGCCCGGCGTACACGGCGGTGCCCAGCAGCGCGCCGGCGTAGAGCAGGGCGGCCCGGATGACCAGTTCCAGCCAGAGGACACCGGCGGCCAGGACGGACACGAGGCTGACGACGATCAGCATGATCGGTCCGCCGCCGATGTCGTTGCCCTTCTTGAGGGCCTCGGAGAACGAGCCGAAGAAGGTGTCGGTCTCCGAGGACGTACCCGAGGCGATGACCTCGGTGACGCTGTCCGTCGCGGAGACGAGCGTGTAGAGGATCAACGGGGTGAAGGCGGAGGCGAGAACGGTGAGCCAGAGGAAGCCGATCGCCTCGGTGATCGCCTCGGTGAGCGGTACGCCGCGAATGGCGCGCTTGGCGACGGCGAGCAGCCAGAGGAGGAGGGTGAGGATGGTCGAGGCGGCGAAGACGACGGCGTACTGACGGAGGAAGGCGGTGTTGGTGAAGTCGACGTCGGTCGTCTCGTTGACCGCCTTGGACAGCTTCCCGACGATCCACGCGGCGGCGTCGGCGCAGCCGCGGGCGAGTGAGGCCAGGGGGTCGAGGGGGCTGTCCTCGAGGGGGCTGCGGGGGGCGCCGCCGCCGCTGGGTGCGTTGTCGCCGCGCTCGCAGAGGTCCTTGGAAGGACCGACGAGCAGATCGCAGTTCTCCTTGGCGGACGGACTCGGTGTCGGCGTCGGTGCCGCCGAGGCCCGGGCGGCCAGCAGCACGACAGCCGTCTGAACCGCCGCGAAGGCGGCGGTGAGCGTGAGCGTGCGGCGGCGTGGACTACCGGGCATAGGTGAAGCCTCCGTACTCCTCAACGGCCTTCGCGATCTCGTCGGCGTCGGAGGCCTGGCGGTCGTTGTTCACGGGTGCCGGGCCCTCCTTCTGCGAGAAGCTCTCGACTTTCCAGTCCCCGCCGCTCCACCGGAGCTTCAGCGTCATGGTGAACCAGTCGTTGGCCACCGGGTTGGTGGAGCTCACCCCGGCGGTGCCGAACGCGCCGGTGCACCAGACCTCGACGGTCGTCGTGGTGTCCGTGGATTCGGTGGTTCTGGTGCCCACGGGTGCTGTGCGTGAGACGTACGTCATGCCCTTCGCGGCGTTGCCGTCGGGGTCCAGGCCGAGACCGTCCAGGAACTCCTCGGAGTAGGCCCGGTCGAGCTTGGCTTCGAGCTCCCCCACCCTCTCGTCGACGAACAGCTGACGGACGATCTCCTGGCGCCGGTCGGGCTTCAGGATGTCGGCCGACACCAGCGCCACGGCGTAGTTCGCCGCCGCGCTCTGCGCCCCCTGCCCCGTCTTCGGGAAGCCCTTCGCGATGCCGCCGTCCGACCCCGGCACCGGCTTCTCGCCCGTGGGAGCGGTCGGTCGGGCCGCACCGTCGCGGCCGGAGTCCGTTCCGGAGGAGTCACCGCCGCCGCGGTTCGCGAACGCGATAGCCGCGACCAGCAGCACGACCACGCCCATGACCGTGACCATGCTCTTGGACGGACGCGCGGTCCGCCGCCCCCCGCCGTACGGGTCGCCGCCCGTCCGCTCCGGCAGCCGTGTCCGCGTCTGGCGGCCGACGCTCCGGCCGTCGTCGGTGGAGTCGGGACGGTACTCGTCGTCGCCGAGACTCATGGTGCGTACGCCCCCTCGGGCTCGGCCCGTGTCGATGGCTTGCCGTATGCATAGTCGCAGCGGTAGCGGGAGGACGGTAGACGCGCTGTTCTGCACGCGGGCGCAGAGTGGTGACTCGACATCAAGGGGAACGCAACCTCAGCCGGTGGGCACGACGGACGGGTGTACGGGGGCCGGGCGCGCTCCGTCCCTGTCGAGGGGCCGGAGGGGCGGGCGCGCGCCGCGGCCGGACGGCGGACGCGTCGCTATACGGCCATGCCGTACACGATGGTGAACACCGTGCCGAGCGAGCCGATGATGAAGACGCCGGTCAGGCCCGCGACGATGAGGCCCTTCCCCTGTTCCGCACTGAAGGTGTCGCGCAGCGCCGTGGCGCCGATGCGCTGCTTGGCCGCGCCCCAGATCGCGATGCCGAGGCAGAGCAGGATCGCGACCGCCATCACGACTTCGATCATGATGCGCGCCTCGTTGCCCAGGCTCCCGAACGGCCCCCAGTCCGGAGCGATGCCGCCGATGATGGTGGTGATGTCGCCCTTTTCGGCTGCCAGGAACATTTTGAAACTCACCGCCCCTGTTGGGTAGTTGTATGCCCTCTGCCGCACGGCATGGGTCAGCTTCCATCTTCGCTGACGATGCCGCCCTCGCACGGCGACTTGGCGCCCAATTTTGACGGATGCCGTGCGTGTCTCCGGTCACGTCCGTGGATGTGGCCGGTCCGACGGTGGCAGGGGAAACGTATTGTCGCTCTATGTATCACGAGCCGTGACCCTGAGCAATATTGGGTGGCGGCGTCGCAACCGCGCCGACTGGTCGGTCCGTTGTCGCCGCGTACGGTCAATGCCGTCCGCCGCCAACGGAGTCCCGGTGTGTCGCGTCCATGCCTCCGTGCGCCGTCGCCACCGACCCGATGGCCATGTACCGTCCAAAACGCCGCTGAGCCAACGGGGATGGGGAGGGTAAGGGGAATGCGCAGAGTCTGGCCGGCCGTCGGCGTCGGCATCGGGCTGGCGATGTGCTTACTCGCGCTGCTCGTCGTCGGTACGTACACCGCTGCCGCCGGTCTGCTCGGCGGTGGCGGAAAGGCGCTCGGCCTGGCGAAGGGCGCCGTGCCCGCGGTGTACAAGCCGCTGGTGCAGAAGTGGGGCAACCTCTGTCCCGCGATCAGCCCGTCGCTGCTGGCCGCGCAGCTGTACCAGGAGAGCGGCTGGAACCCCAAGGCGCAGAGCGGGGCGGCCGCGCAGGGAATCGCGCAGTTCATCCCCGGCACCTGGGCCACGCATGGCGTCGACGGGGACGGGGACGGCGACCGCGACGTGTGGGACCCCAAGGACGCGATCCCATCGGCCGCTTCGTACGACTGCAAACTGGCCAAGTATGTGAAGAGCGCCCCCGGTGACCCGACGAAGAACATGCTGGCCGCCTACAACGCGGGCGCGTACGCGGTCATCAAGTACGCCGGGGTGCCCCCGTACCGCGAGACACAGAACTATGTGAAGGTCATCACCACCCTCGCCAAGAGCTTCGAGGCACCGGCCGGCAAGGTCCCGGCGTCGCGGCAGGCGGCCGGGGCGATCTACTACGCGCAGAAGAAACTGGGCACGCCCTATCTGTGGGGCGGCAACGGAACGGCGGACCAAGGCGGGCGGTTCGACTGCTCGGGGCTGACGAAGGCGGCGTACGAGACGGTCGGGATTGAACTGCCGCGCGTGGCGAACGACCAGTACAACGCCGGGTCCCACCCGGACCGGAACGAGCTGCTGCCGGGCGATCTGGTCTTCTTCTCGGACGACCTCACCGACTCGCGGGCGATCCGGCACGTGGGCATCTACGTGGGCGGCGGCTACATGATCAATGCGCCGTACACGGGTGCGGTGATCCGGTTCGACAAGATCGATACGCCGGACTACTTCGGCGCGACCCGGGTCACCGAGGATGGCGCAAAGGCGCTCCCCACGGCGGGCGCTGCGTGAAGCTTTACCCAAGGCCGGGTGGGGGTCGGCGGAGTGGAGTTCGGCGGAGTGGCCGCGGAATCCGAGCCCTGGCTTGAACTCTGCGTAAGGCCATGCCCCTGAGCTGCGGCGATGTATCACCCTTCGATAACGTCCTGGTGATCATTCGGTAGAGAGCGGAACGTCCGCAGGAGGATCGGCCGTTCTCTTGACCGAGGACACAGCCTCTTGACCGCGGTCACAGCTCCTCACGACCACAGATTCCGGCAGATTCGTACCGAGCACCACGAGCACCACGAGCACAGAGACACACTGAGACAAGGGGCCGCGCCATATGGCTGGAGTCGAATCGACCGGGTCAAACCCCGATGTCTCGCTGCTCTACGACATCAACGGGCTGGCGGAGGACGCGCCCCACTGGTTCGACCGGGCCATGGAGTGGATCGGCGAGTACGGGATCATGGCGGCGATGGCGCTGCTGATGGTCTGGTGCTGGTGGTCCGTCAGAAAGCGGGAGGACGCGCCGAGCGCCGTCGCCGGGCTGGTCTGGGCGCCGCTCGCCGCCGGTATCGCGCTGCTCGTCAATATCCCGATACGCGGGTTCGTCGAGCGCCCCCGCCCCTTCGTCGACCACAAGGGGCTCGAGGTCCTGGTCGCCGGGAAGGCCGACTTCTCCTTCGTGAGCGACCACTCGACGCTGGCCATGGCCATCGGCGTCGGCATGTTCGTCGCCAACCGGAAGTTCGGTCTCGCGGGCATCGGCCTCGCGCTCCTCGAAGGCTTCTGCCGCGTGTACATGGGAGTGCACTACCCGACGGACGTCGTCGGTGGCTTCGCGCTCGGCACCGCGGTGGCTCTGCTGCTGGCGCCGGCGGCGATGGCGCTGCTCACACCGTTGGCGCGGGCCGTGGCGGACTCCCGGCGCGCGGGCCGGTTCGTCCAGGCACCGGAGGCTCTGCGGTCCGCGAAGGCGCGGGAGTCCGGCCCGGAAGCCGAGGCCGGGACGGGCATCGGGGCCGAGGCCGGGACCCGAACCGAGACCGCGCCGGCGCCCGGACAGCCGGGCAGCGACAAGGACCTCGCCGCCTGAGCCCCGCCTGAGCCCCGCCTGAGCCCCGCCTGAGCCCCGGCTCGGCGATCCGGGCGGAATCGGTCCCGCCGCCTCCGTACGGGGAGGCAGTGGGACCTTCTCACGTCACCGGTTCCACGGAGCGGTCACAGCGCCTGGGGGAAGTCGAAGACCCGGTCCGGGTCGTAACGCCTCTTCAGCTTCGCCAGCCGGTCCGCGGCCGGACCGTAGTACGCCCCGCGCCAGTCCCTGAGCTTCGCGTCGGCGTAGTTCTGGTAGGCCGCTCCCGATGCATGACGGCGCATCGACTGATGCAGCTCGTCCAGCCAGGCGGACTGAGCCGATCCGCTGCGGCCCGAGGGGTACGAGGTCAGGTACTGCGCGAGGACGCGCGACCGGCGGTGCACAAAGGCCGTGGCCCCGGGGGAGACCCGGTTGACCGCCCCGCCCAGCGCGGTGAGCGTCACACTGCCGGAGCCGCTGCCGCCCGCCCGGCTGAATCGCTCCGTCGCCGCGACCAGGGTCCCTATCCCCTGGGCGCTCAGCGAGCGAACGAAGAAGTCCGAGCGTGCGGCGTACGTCTCACGCTTGAGCGCCCCGGCCCGGCGGCGGCCCGGGGTGGAGCCGGGCAGATGGCACTGCTCGGTGGTGTACGACGCGCAGCCCGCGTAGCCCGTCATCGCCTCCTGGTAGCTGCGGCGGCGCAGCGACACGGAGGAGGCCGGAGCGCCGACCCGGTCGGCGAGCCGGTCCACCGCGTTCTGGAGGTCGCCGTAGGTGCCCAGGGAGAAGACGGAGACCGAGACCTGGGGCGTACCGCCCGCACCGGCGGACAGGTGCGCGGACGACCAGATCTCGTCGGGTGCGCCCGGGCCCCACTCCTGCCAGGCGCGGATCACGGCGGCGGCCTTCGTCCAGGGCCAGCGGAGGTGGGCGCTCACGGCCCGCGGCGCCTTGTGCGTACGGAAGCGGAGCTCGGTGACGACGCCGAAGTTCCCGTTGCCCGCGCCGCGCAGTGCCCAGAAGAGGTCGCGGTTGCGGTCCTTGTCGCAGGTGAGCGTGCGGCCGTCGGCCGTGACGAGAGTGGCGGAGAGCAGGCTGTCGCAGGTGAGGCCGTACGCCCGGGAGACGACGCCGTGGCCGCCGCCCAGGGTGAGGCCGGAGATACCGACGGTGGGACAGGAGCCGGCGGGGACGGTCACGCCGTGGGCGCCGAGGCGGCTGTAGACGTCGATGAGTTTGGCGCCGGCACCGACGGTGGCCTCGGTCCGGCTCGAGGCGATCCGGTCCAGTTCGGACACATCAATGATGAGTCGTCCGTTTCCGCTGGACCAACCGGCGTAGGAGTGGCCGCCGTTGCGTATCGAGACGGGGACGGAGTGGCGGCGGGCGAAGGCCAGGCACTCGGTGATGTCGGCCTTGTTCGCTATGTACGCGATGCCGGCGGGGCGCAGCGCGTCGAAGCGGGTGTTGTAGAGCAGCCGGGCGGTGGAGTACGCGGCGTCGCCGGGCCGTATGAGGCCGCCGCCGAGACCGCGGTCCAGCGCGGTCCAGTCGGCCGGGCGGGGCGCCGCCCCGCGGGCGGTGCGGGAGGTGGTGCTCGCGCCGGACAGGGGTGACCGGGGGCGGGGCGGTGCCGCGGCGCGTCCCGGGGCGCCGCCGTACGCGGTGAGCCAGCCGGCGGTGGCCGCCATTCCGGTTCCTGCTCGCAGAAGCGTGCGCCTGTCCATATATGTGTGGCCCTCCGCGGGTTCGCCTGCCGTTTCGGCTTACGAGACGGTCAGCGGTCCGCGGGGGTTCCGGATCGGCGTGCTGTGGTGCGTACGGGCTTTCGGGGGATGGGCTGTTGCCCGGGTGACGAGGCTCCTCGCTCACCTTGTCCGGGGCCGGGGCCGGGGCCGGGGCAGGGGTAGGGGCCGGGGCAGGGGACGCCGGATATCGGGCCTTCCGATGGCGCCGGTGATCAGCGCAGCAGGTCCGTGAGGTGCGTGTCGGCGTCCTCGCGGGCGCGCCCGCGGGCGCGCCTCGCCGGGCCCGCCCAGCCGCAGGAGCAGCGGGCGAGCGAGAAGGAGCCCCGGTCGTCGGTACGAGTGTGGTGGTTCTCGCGACGTCCGGAGGGGGCGTCGGATCCTTGCGAGCGCACCCGCCCACCGTACCGGCCGTGACGGGGGCCCCGGGACCGTCGTTAAGCGAATTGAGCTTCGGGCCGACTCATTGTTCCGGCTGGATCTTTCTGGGGGTACGCAGGCCATGGTGGTGCAGCGGCACGGACGGAAGGGCGGCGCCGTCGCCGTCGCGGTAGGCAGCCTGGTGGTGGGCCTGCTGGCGACGGGCTGTTCCGGCATCGGCGCGGTCGCCGACGACCGCCGAGCGGCGGATGGCGCGGTCGACGACGCTGCCGCGGCCGCCGCCGTGCACCGCGCCGCCGACGTCCTCGCCCGGTCGGGCAGCTCCCGGGCCCGTACGTCCATGGAGACGGCCACCGGCGGGACCAGGGTCACGATCCGCGGGAAGGGCGCGTTCGACTACCGCGAGCGGCTCGGCCGGCTGCGGGTCGTCCTGCCCAAGGACGCGGCAGGGGCCGAGGAGCATCAGCCGGTCACCGAACTCCTCGGCCCCGGTGCCCTCTATATGAAGGACCGCGGCGCGGGGGTGCCTGCCGACAAGTGGGTGCGGGTGGACACGACCGGGCTCGCCGACGGAAACCTGGTGACGGGTGGGGCGACCGACCCGCTGTCCGCGGCCGAACTGTTGCGCGGGGCACGCCGGGTGACGTACGTCGGGGAGGAGCGGGCTCATGGGGACGGGGCGACCGTACGGCACTACCGCGGTACGACGGACATCGCCCGCGCCGCGCGGTCCGCGTCACCGCATGCGCGCGGGGCGCTGGCGGCCGCGGCCAGGGGCTTCTCCGAGACTGCGGTGCCCTTCGACGCCTACCTCGACGAGCAGGGCCGGCTGCGGAAGGTCCGCCATCGGTTCAACTTCTCCAACGGCAGCGGCAGTGGGACCGGCACGGAGGTCGTGTCGACCACCGTGCTGTACGCGTTCGGGGCCGTTGTGGATGTGGAACTGCCGGAGGAGCGGGATATCTACGCGGGCAAGATTGCCGTCCCGCAGGCGTAGGGAGAGGGGCATTGGGCAGGGGGCCCGGGGGCCGATCGGGCCCGTGGAAATGGTCCGACTGTGCCATGCGCGCATTGTGCCCGGGTACCTACGCTGGGCAGTGCACGCTCAGAGAAACGTCCGGCAGGCGGCGACGCTCGCGAGGAGGAGGTGACGCACGTGGCCGCGTCCCGCGGTTCCACGGTCCAGGACCACGTGGCCCTCGCCGAGATCGAGCTGTGCGGTGAGTTGATGATCGCGGCATCGGCCGCGGGCGAGGACCGGCTCAGCTCGGACCGGATCGACGAGGTGCTCCGGGTGGCGGCGGTGGACTGTCACGACGAGACGGCACCACCCCACGGCAGAAGACGACCGGGAGCCGCCTGACCGACCCGGGGCTTGGCTGGATCCCGCCCCTCCCGCACCCGGCTGTTTCCGCCCGGCTGCGTCTCGGTCTCCCGGTCGCCGCACTACTTCTCACGTGCGCTTCGTCACGTGCGTTATGTCCTCAGAAGGCGGGCGATCGCCGATGTGGCCTCCGCAACCTTGGCGTCGATCTCCTCCTGACCCTCCCCCTGAGCCGAGCTCTCGATGGCCGCCGCGGCCACGCAGTGCCGCAGATGCTCCTCCAGCAGTTGGAGGGCGAAGGACTGCAGCGCCTTCGTGGAGGCGGAGACCTGGGTGAGGACGTCGATGCAGTACACGTCCTCGTCGACCATCCGCTGGAGACCGCGGATCTGGCCCTCGATCCGGCGCAGGCGCTTGAGGTGCTGCTCCTTCTGCCCGGTGTAGCCGTGCGGGCCCGTGCCGGAGGCGGCGCCGGTGGCGGAATCGGACTCGGGGGTGTGGCGGGCGGCGGCCCCGGCCGAGGCGGCCTCGGTGGTCGTCATGAAGTCCTCCCGTTGTCCACAAGGTGAATATGGTCCGGTACATATACCCCTAGCAGGTATATGTTACCGAATTTTGACGCGGGAGCCGGGGGCCCCTGCTGGGCAGACTGCACCATGGGCGACACTGAGGAACGCCGGTTAGCCGTGGCCGGATGATGCGCCTAGCATCACCCTGACCGAATCCGATGCACCCCCGAGGATCCCTTGTGCGCTTTCGTCTGACCCCCAGGGAGACGAGCTTCTACGACATGTTCGCCGCTTCCGCGGACAACATCGTCACGGGCTCGAAGCTCCTGATGGAACTGCTCGGGGCTGACCCCTCCGCCCGGGCCGAGATCTCCGACCGGATGCGGGCGGCGGAGCACGCTGGGGACGACGCCACTCACGCGATCTTTCACCAGCTGAACTCCTCCTTCATCACGCCGTTCGACCGCGAGGACATCTACAAGCTCGCCTCGTCGCTCGACGACATCATGGACTTCATGGAGGAGGCCGTCGACCTGGTCGTTCTGTACCAGGTCGAGGAGCTGCCGAAGGGTGTCGAGCAGCAGATCGAGGTGCTGGCGCGGGCGGCGGAACTGACCGCCGAGGCCATGCCGAACCTGCGGACGATGGACAACCTCACCGAGTACTGGATCGAGGTGAACCGCCTTGAGAACCAGGCGGACCAGATCCACCGCAAGCTCCTCGCTCAGCTCTTCAACGGCAAGTACGAGGCCATCGAGGTGCTCAAGCTCAAGGAGATCGTGGACGTTCTGGAGGAGGCGGCGGACGCCTTCGAGCACGTCGCCAACACCGTCGAGACCATCGCGGTCAAGGAGTCCTGACCCGAGGTGGACACCTTCGCTCTTGTCGTGACCATCGGGGTCGCGCTCTTCTTCACGTACACCAATGGCTTCCATGACTCCGCGAACGCCATCGCCACCTCGGTCTCCACCCGGGCACTGACCCCCCGCGCCGCGCTGGCCATGGCCGCGGTGATGAACCTCGCGGGTGCGTTCCTCGGCAGCGGGGTCGCCAAGACGGTCAGTGAGGGACTGATCGAGACCCCGACCGGCCGGTCGGGCATGGGCATCCTGTTTGCCGCGCTCGTCGGCGCGATCGTCTGGAACCTGGTCACCTGGTACTACGGTCTGCCCTCGTCCTCCAGCCACGCGTTGTTCGGCGGCATGGTGGGCGCGGCGCTCGCGGGCGGTACCGAGGTCATCTGGACCGGAGTGCTCGAAAAGATCGTCATTCCGATGTTCCTGTCCCCGATCGTGGGGCTGGTGCTCGGCTATCTGGTGATGCTCGCCATCCTCTGGATGTTCCGCAAATCCAACCCGCACAAGGCCAAGAGGGGCTTCCGCATAGCCCAGACCGTCTCCGCGGCCGGTATGGCCCTCGGCCACGGTCTGCAGGACGCCCAGAAGACGATGGGCATCGTCGTCATGGCGCTGACCATCGCGGATGTCCAGCAGTCGGGCGACGCGATCCCGGTCTGGGTCAAGATCGCCTGTGCGGCGATGCTGTCGGTCGGTACGTACGCGGGTGGCTGGCGCATCATGCGGACCCTCGGCCGCCGGATCATCGAGCTGGACCCGCCGCAGGGCTTCGCGGCCGAGACGACCGCGGCCTCGGTCATGTACACCGCGTCCTTCATGTTCCACGCGCCGATCTCGACCACGCATGTCATCACCTCCGCGATCATGGGTGTGGGTGCCACGAAGCGGGTGAACGCGGTGCGCTGGGGCGTCGCCAAGAACATCGTCGCCGGCTGGTTCATCACGATGCCCGCCGCCGCGCTGGTCGCGGCGCTGAGCTACTGGATCGTGGATCTGGCGTTCGGCTAGCAGCGCCGGCTGCGGGCCGTACGCGCAAAAGGCCTGCGAGGTCCGGGAAACGTACGAGCCCCGGAGCGGTTCCGGCCGCGGGGTCGTACGAGGGCAGAAGGCCTACGAGGTCCGGCCCCCGTACGAGCCGGGAAGTCCGGACGGGGCCGGTAGCCGTACGGAGAAGCCCGTACCGGCCCGGTCCGCACCAGTCGGCTCGCACCAGCCGGCCCGCACCGCGATAACCTGCACAGACATGGATGGGCCCGCCCCCGGGAGCCAGGGGCGGGCCCTTCGTCTTGCGGTGGCACCGCCATGCAGCACCGCAGGACGCTCGGTCTCCAGGGACCGTCAGCCGAAGCGGCCGGAGATGTAGTCCTCCGTCGCCTGCACGGACGGGTTGGAGAAGATCCGCTCGGTCTCGTCGATCTCGACGAGCTTGCCGGGCTCACCGACGGCGGCCAGGTTGAAGAAGGCCGTGCGGTCGGAGACACGCGCCGCCTGCTGCATGTTGTGCGTCACTATGACGATCGTGAAGCGCTCCTTCAGCTCCCCGATCAGGTCCTCGATGGCGAGGGTCGAGATCGGGTCCAGGGCGGAGCAGGGCTCGTCCATCAGCAGCACCTGCGGCTCGACCGCTATGGCGCGGGCGATGCACAGCCGCTGCTGCTGCCCGCCGGAGAGGCCGGAGCCGGGCTTGTTCAGCCGGTCCTTGACCTCGTTCCAGAGGTTCGCGCCCCGGAGGGACTTCTCGACGATGGCGTCGAGCTCGCGCTTCTTGTACGAGCCGTTGAGCCGCAGGCCCGCCGCGACGTTGTCGTAGATCGACATCGTCGGGAACGGGTTCGGCCGCTGGAAGACCATGCCGACCGTACGGCGCACGGCGACCGGGTCGACGCCGGAGGCGTACAGGTTCTCGTCGTCCAGCATCACCTTGCCCTCGACACGGCCGCCGGGGGTGACCTCGTGCATCCGGTTCAGGGTGCGGAGGAAGGTGGACTTGCCGCAGCCGGAGGGGCCGATGAAGGCGGTCACGGAGCGGGGCTCGACGGTCATCGAGATGTCCTCGATGGCCTTGTGGCTGCTGTAGTACGCGGTCAGGCCGCTGACGTCGATGCGCTTGGCCATGTGAATCACTCTCTTCGGGGGTCCGGGGGGCGGCCCCCGGGATTGCTGTCTGTGGCCTCAGCGGCCGGTCTTCGGGGCCTTCCAGCGGGCGATGCCACGGGCCACCAGGTTGAGGATCATGACGAACGCGATCAGGACGAGGGCTGCGGCCCATGCGCGGTCGAAGGAGGCGTCGGTACCGATCCGGTACTGCTCGAAGACGTACAGCGGGAGCGACGACTGAGCACCATTGAACGGGTCGTTGTTGATGAACGCATTGCCGAACACCAGCAGCAGGACCGGGGCGGTCTCACCGGCGATACGGGCCACGGCCAGCATCACACCGGTGGTGATCCCGCCGACCGCCGTCGGCAGGACCACCTTGAGGATGGTCCGCCACTTCGGCACGCCCAGGGCGAGGGACGCCTCCCGCAGCTCGTTCGGGACGAGCTTGAGCATCTCCTCGGTGGAGCGCACGACGACCGGCATCATCAGGATCGACAGGGCCAGAGCGCCGGCGAAGCCGGAGAAGCCCATGTCGAAGGTGAGGACCCAGGTGGAGAGGATGAAGAGGCCCGCGACGATCGACGGGATGCCCGTCATGACGTCCACGAAGAACGTCACGGCCTTCGCCAGCTTCCCGCGGCCGTACTCGACCAGGTAGATCGCCGTGAGAAGGCCGATCGGGGCCGAGATCAGGGTCGCGATGCCCACCTGCTCGAGGGTGCCGATGATGGCGTGGTAGACGCCGCCGCCCTCGTCGGTGTTGGCCAGCCCTGCCATGGAGTGGCCGAGGAAGGCCCCGTCCAGCGTCTTCGCGCCCCGGACGACGGTGGTCCAGGCCAGCGAGACCAGCGGGATGATCGCGAGGATGAAGCACACCCAGACGAGGCTGGTGGCCACCCGGTCCCTGGCCTGTCGGCGGCCCTCGACGCGCGCGGTGATCGCGTACGTGGCGAGGACGAAGAGGATCGCCGAGATCAGGCCCCACTGGACCTTGCTGTGCCAGCCGGCGGCGAGGCCGGCGCCACAGCCGAGGGCCACCGAGCCGACGGCTATGCCGGCCGGGGCCCAGCGGGGGAGGCGCGCGTGGGCGAGGGTGGAATGCTGCGGGGCGTCCGTGACCGGGCGCTTGTCCATGACGGAGTTGCTCATGCGTTGGCCCCCGAGTACTCCTTGCGGCGGGCGATGATCAGCCGGGCCGCGCCGTTGACCAGCAGCGTGATGAGGAAGAGCACGAGACCGGAGGCGATCAGCGCGTCACGGCCGAAGTCGTCCGCCTCGTTGAACTTCGCGGCGATGTTCTGGGCGAAGGTGCCGCCTCCCGGGTCCAGCAGATGACCCGAGAAGAGGAAGGTCGGCGACAGCACGGTGGCGACGGCCATCGTCTCGCCGAGCGCACGGCCGAGGCCGAGCATGGAGGCGCTGATGATGCCGGAGCGTCCGAAGGGCAGCACCGACATCCGGATGACCTCCCAGCGGGTGGCGCCCAGGGCCAGCGCCGCCTCCTCGTGGATCTTCGGCACCTGGAGGAAGACCTCACGGGTGACGTTGGTGATGACCGGGAGGATCATGACGGCCAGCAGGATGCCGACGGTGAAGAGCGAGCGGGCCGGGCCCGACCCCTCCTTCTGGAAGATGTACGTCCAGCCCAGGTACTCGCTGAGCCAGGAGTTCATGCCGCCGAGGTACGGCACCAGGACGAGCGCGCCCCAGAGGCCGTAGATGATGCTCGGGACGGCGGCGAGCAGGTCGATGACGTACCCCAGCGGGGCAGCCAGCTTGCGCGGCGCGTAGTGCGAGACGAACAGCGCGATGCCGACCGCGACGGGGACGGCGATGACCATGGCGATGATCGAGCTGACGACCGTGCCGTAGGCCAGGATCGCGATGCCGAACTCCGGCGGGCTCCCCGCCGGGTTCCATTCGAAGGCGGTGAGGAAGTTGGCCTTGTCCTTCGAGACGGCGAGGTAGGCGCGGTAGGTGAGGAAGACCGCGATGGCCGCCATGATGACCAGCAGCAGGATGCCGGAACCGCGGGAGAGACCGAGGAAGATCCGGTCTCCGGGGCGGGTGGCCTTGCCCTTGGAGACGGGGGCCGGCTGTGGTGGTGGGGCGGTCGCGGTAGAAGTCATATCCATGATTGCTCCGGTCTGGTTGGGGCCTGTCCCGAAATGACGGGCCCCTGGCGGCGGTGCACCGGATGGCGGTGACCTCGGCCGACCGGCCCCGCCCGGTGTTGCTGGGCGGGGCCGGTCGCTCGGGTCAGGACAGGGTCGGCACGGTCTCGCGGACCTTGGTCGCGATCTCGGCCGGGAGCGGGGCGTAGCCCTTTTCGGTGAGGATCTTCTGGCCGTCCTCGCTCGCGGTGTAGGTGAGGAAGGACTTCACGGCGTCGAGCGTCTCGGGCTTGTTGCCCTTGTCGCAGGCGACCTCGTAGGTGACCAGGATGATCGGGTACGCGCCGTCGGCCTTGGTCGAGTAGTCGAGGTCCATCGCCAGGTCCTTGCCCTTGCCGACGACCTTGGCGGCCGCGATGGCCTTGGAGGCGTTGTCGGAGGTGGCCTCGACGGGCTTGGCGGCGCCGGTGTCGACCTTCACGGTGTTGATGTTCTGCGAGGTCGCGTAGGAGAGCTCGACGTAGCCGATCGCGCCGTCGGTCTGCTTGACCTGGGAGGCGACGCCGGAGGAGCCGCTGGCGGACTGGCCGCCCTTGGCGGGCCAGGACTTCTCGTCCTCGTACTTCCAGTCGCTCGGGGCGGACTTGCCGAGGTACTTGCCCAGGTTCTGGGTGGTACCCGACTCGTCGGAGCGGTGGAAGGCCTGGATGTCGGTGGACGGCAGCTTGGCGTCGGGGTTGAGCTTCTTGATCGCCGGGTCGTCCCACTTCTTGATCTTCGAGTCGAAGATCTTGGCGATGGTCGGGGCGTCGAGGACGAGGTCGTCCACGCCGGAGACGTTGTGGGTGATGGCGATGGGGCCGCCGAGCATCGGCAGGTTGATGCCCTGGCCGCCCTTGCAGACCTTCTTGGACTTGGCGACCTCGTCCGGCTTCAGCGCGGAGTCGGAGCCGGCGAAGGCGGTCGAGCCCTGCAGGAACTCGGTGATACCGCCACCGGAGCCGATGTCCTTGTAGTTGAGCTGCACGTCCTTGCAGGCCGCCGCGTAGTTCTGGACCCACGCGTCGATGGCGTTCTTCTGGGCGGAGGAGCCAGAGGCGAGGAGCTGGCCCTTCCCGCCGCACTTGATGCTGCCGGCAGCCTCGGTGTCGGCGCCGCCGGTCTTGGAATTGTCATCCGAACCGCAGGCAGTCAGGACCAGTGCGCTGGAGACTGCGACCGCGCCGACGGTCAGGGCGCGCAGACCGCGGCCGTTCTTACGCTGAAGCTTCACCTTCGAGTGTTCCTTCCTGGCGCCCGCCGGTGGACGGCGAAGCTGAGGGTTTGTGGTTCTGCATCCACCCGGTGGCTTCCGCTCACCGGTACGGCTGAAATTAGGCAGATCAGGTGAATCGATCGACGGGCCTAAGTGAACGCAAGGTGAACCTCGTCCGTCAGTGCGGCGACCTGGCATGGCGAGAGCCGCGGCTGGTGACGCCCCGACGAAAAGCCCGACACCCTCAGCCACATCGGCGACGCTGCGTGTCCTACCCCATGCGGAGTGTGACACCTACCCGGGCCGATGACTGCCCGCGGCCCTCCGTGTCCCCGGAGTGAGGCCGCGCGCCGACGGCCGGCCGGCGGCCCTCCGGAGCTGCCTGTTCACCCTCCGTTCATCCCTGTCGGGTGGCTCTCCCCGGGTCCCTGCCACAACGGCGTGTGTGCGGCAACTGCCCTGGGACAAAGGGGAGATGCCTCTGTCGGATTGCGGGTAAGCATGGCAACATCCGCGCCTGGGAGACGGTTCGTCAGCAGCAACGGGTGCGCAGCGAAAGGGAGGTGGCCGGTGAGGCGGCAGGTGGATGTCGGGGGACATGGACCGGTCGGAGCGCGCAGGGCTTCGCGCACGGCGGTCGTGACGGCGACGGCACTGGTGTGCGCGGTGAGCTCGCTGGTCGCGCCGGGTGCGGCGTTCGCGTCGGCCGGCGAGCCGGAGCCGCCGCTCTCGGACACCCGCCTGGAGGAGGTCCGTCAGCGGATCGACGGGCTGTACCGCAAGGCGGAGGCGGCCACCGAGGCGTACAACGCGGCACGTGCCGCGTCCGAGAAGCAGTCGCAGGAGATCGTCCGGATCGCCCAGGCCGTTGTCGAGGCGCAGAAGACGATGGACCGGCTCAGGAACCAGGCGGGCGCGCTGGCCCGCGCGCAGTACCGGAACGGCAGCCTCCCCGATGAGGCGCAGATGCTTCTGAAGAGCAACCCCGAGGACTTCTTCAAGGACACCCATCTCGTGCGCAAGGGACAGCAAGCGACCAAGGGCCTGATGACCACACTGGCGCGCACCCAGAAGGACTTGGACGGCTACGCCGCGTCCGCCGGTGACCAGTGGCGGAAACTCGAGCAGAACCGCAAGAAGAAGGCCGAGGCGAAGAAGGAGATCAAGTCCCGGCTCGCCGGTGCGAAGAAGCTGGAGTCCGAGCTCCAGGGCGAAGAGCTCGAGCGGCTGCGCACGTTGGAGGAGGAGACCGCCCGCAAGGCGCAGGCGAAGTGGCTCGGATCCGGTGTGCTGGACGGTCGCGGCGGCAGGGCCTCCGAGCGGGGAAAACAAGCCATCAAGTACGCGACGAAACAGATCGGCAAGGACTACGAGTGGGGCGCGGAGGGCCCGAAGACGTACGACTGCTCGGGTCTGACCTCACAGGCCTGGCTGGCGGCGGGCAAGGCCATCCCCCGGACCTCGCAGGAGCAGTGGCGGTTGCTGCCCCGGGTGGACATCGAGGACATGCGGCCGGGCGACCTGATCATCTATCACCAGGACGCGGGGCACGTGGGGTTGTACGTCGGGGACGGCACGATCGTGCACGCGCCGCGGCCGGGGCGCCAGGTGACGCTCGCGGGTGCCGGTTCCATGCAGATACTCGGCGTCGTACGCCCCGACAAGTGACGGCCGTTCCCCGTCAGTCGGCGCCCTGCTCCAAGGCGCGCAGGGTCTCCGCGAAGACGTCATGGGCCTCCTGTCCGAACAGCACGAAGCGGGCCTCGGTGACATTCTCCGTACGGGCGGCGCGGACTGTGGAGAGGGCGATCCGGGCGGCGTCGGCGAGCGGCCAGCGGTAGACGCCGGTGGAGATGGCCGGGAAGGCGACCGTACGGGCGCCCAGCTCGTCGGCGACCCGCAGGGACTCGCTGTAGCAGGAGGCGAGAGTGGACGAGCGGTCCTCTGTGTCCGACCACACAGGGCCCACGGTGTGGATGACCCAGCGGGCCGGAAGGCGGCCCGCGGTCGTGGCCACGGCCTGCCCGGCGGGGAGACCGGCCGCGTAGTCCGCCGCGCGAAGCGCCTTGCACTCCTCCAGAATCCCTGGTCCGCCGCGGCGGTGGATGGCGCCGTCGACGCCGCCACCGCCGAGGAGGGAGGAGTTCGCGGCATTCACCACGGCGTCGGCCTTTTGCTCGGTGATGTCACCCATGGTCAGCGTGAGATTCGTCATTCCCCTATTGTCTCGCTTCGGGTCAAAACCCCGGTGGAGCTTGGCATATGACAGGGGCGGATCGAGTTTCGCCATTCCGCTCCGGCGCGGCCTACCGCTAAGGTCGCCTCTCAGCGCCCGGCGTATCACCAACCAGACCAGACGGAGGATGCGCTCCCGGCGCCCGGCGGCAGGCCGAATGGCGGCCGTCGAGCCCTCGGGGGGAGGGAAGGAAACAGAGCAATGCCCGTACCCGTACCGCAGCAGGGGGAAGCCCTGATTGCGGATGGTGCTCCGGCGGACCTCCCGGCACGTTCCGAGTCGGGGCGGCCGGCTGTGCCGCACCAGGGCGGGCCGGTGGACACCGCCGGACCCGCGGAAAAGGCTGCCTCCGAACGGGGGCCGGAGCCTGTCTCCGACATGGTGAGCACTCCCGGGCTGACGCTGCTGGTGATCGAGGACCATCCGGCCGTCCCGCTGACCGTTCCGGAAATGCTGGACAGCGAGGGCAAGCGCGTCCGGATCCGTACCGCCCGCAATCTCACCGAGGCGGAGCGGCTGCTCACCGACGATGTGCACTGCATCCTGCTCGATCTGGCTCTCGCCGTCCCCGGCAAGGAGTCGGGTGACGAGCTGGAGACGCTCCGCCATGTGCTGCGGCTCGCACCCTCCACCGCCGTACTCGCACTGACCGCCGTGGCCGACGCCGAGCGGGGTGCCGATGCCGTACGGGTCGGCGCCCAGGACTACCTCCACCGTGACGAGCTGGACGGCAGGCTGCTGAACCGGGCGATCCGCTACGCCGTGGAGCGCAAGCGGGCCGATGTCGCCCAGCGCCAGCTGACCGAGTCGCATCTGCGCGGCCAGGAGAACTCCCGGCTGGAGCGCGGGCTGCTGCCCAAACCGCTGCTGGAGGGCTCCGACCTGCGGTTCGCCGCCCGCTACCGGCCGGGCCGCAGCCGGGCACTGCTGGGCGGTGACTTCTACGACACGGTCCGTACGCCGGACGGCACCGTCCACGCCATGATCGGCGACGTATGCGGACACGGCCCCGACGAGGCCGCGCTCGGTGTGGAGCTGCGGATCGCCTGGCGGGCGCTGACCTTCGCGGGGCTGTGCGGCGACCAGCTGCTCGGAACCCTGCAGAAGGTGCTGGAGAACGAGCGGGCCGACGAGGAGATCTTCGCGACGCTGTGCACCGTGGACATCGCGCCGGACGGGCGGCGGGCCGGGGTGTGCCTGGCCGGGCACCCGGCGCCGCTGCTCGCCCGGGCGGGCCGGCCGCCGCGGCTGCTGCCGTACGAGGACGGTGGCCCGGCTCTGGGGTTGCTGACGCAGGCCCGCTGGCCGCGCCGGCAGGTCGAGCTGGGCGGGGCCTGGAGCCTGATGATGTACACGGACGGGCTGATCGAGGGCCGGATCGGTGAGGGCACGCAGCGGCTGGGGCAGGAGGGCATGACCGAGATGGTCAGCCGGCAGCTGGCGGAGGGGCTGCGCGGCGAGGAGCTGCTGGACGCGGCCGTGACCGAGGTGCGCTCGCTCAACGGCGGGGAGCTGACGGACGACGTCGCGGTGCTGCTGCTCGAGCGTGGCCCGGCGGGGAGCCCGTCCGAGCCGGGGCCCGGCGGCCCGGGGCAGAGGGGCCCGGGGTCGAGGGGCTGGGCCTAGACCCGTCTCCGACGGGGCCGGCGGCCTCAGGCCTCTGACCGGGCCGGTGTCCTCCGCCCCTGACCGGGCTAGCGGCCGCCGTTGTACGGACCGTAGGGGCCGTCGGAGCTGCTGCCGCGGCGGCCGCCCCGTCCGCCACCGCCCGAGATCTGCTTGACCGCGGGCCGCACGTCGACGACATAGACGATGGCCGCGATCAGCCCGATGATCACCAGGAAGAACAGGCCGAGCGGGAGCACATTCACCACGACCGCGACGCCGAGGATGATCAGCCAGAACGGCTTGGTCTGCTTGTCCGCGGCGCGGTAGGCGTCCTCGCGCCGGAAGGCGGCGTCACCGAACGCGAACACCGTGAAGAGCAGAATGGCCAGGTAGAGCCAGGTCAGCAGATTCTCAAATCCCTGTACCAGCACGCCGTCACCGCCCAGTAGGTCTTGCGAGTCATTTCGGTTCGTCGAGCCCGTCGAGACGACGCACCACGCGGCGCCTCGCCGCCACCGTACCCGTACAACGGGCCGGGCACGCGAAGTGTGCCCGGCCCGCTGGTACATCCGTCAGAGGACGACCGTCACTTCCCCGTGGGAGGGGTGGTCTTCTTGGCGGCGGGCTTGGCGGGGGCGGGCTTCTTCGCCGGGGCGGGCTTGGCCTGCTCCGACTGGGCCTTGACCGTCTTGCCGTTGGACTCGGGCTTCCGCGGCTGCTGCGGCTGGGACTGCTGCTGCGGCTGCGTTTGGGGCTCGACGGCGACGGCGATCTCGGTGATCTCCTCGGCGGCCTCGCCACGCCAGGTCTTCACGGCGCGCTGACCGCGCTCGGCCAGCTCGTCGTAGGTGTCACGGGCCTTGACCGCGTACTCGGCGGCCCGGCCGACACCCTGAAGCGCGAAGTCCTGTGCCGTCTGGCTGAACTTCTTCAGGTCCGTGTCGAGGGTGCCGAGCACCTCGTTGACCTTGGTCTGCACGGTGACCTGGGCTTCCCTCGCCTGCTTGGTCAGCTGCTCCTGCACGGCCCTGGGGTCGGTGGACCGTACGGCCGCGATGCGCTCGGGGGCCTCGGCGCGGACCTTCTCGATCAGCGCCGGCACCTCCCTGAGCTTCTCCGCGGCGAGGTCGGCGGTGCCGGCGGCGAAGTAGAGGGGGGTCGGGTCGGTGAAGGTCTTGCGCAGGTCGTCGGTGATGGCCATGGAAATGGTCCTCCCGGATCAGTTCGAGGGGTGGGTGGCTTCGTTGTCCGGCACGAGCCCGTTCTCCTTGCGGAAGGACTCGTAGATCTGCAGCAGCACCTGCTTCTGCCGCTCGTTGATCGTCGGGTCGGTGAGTATCGCGCCCTGTACCTCCAGCCCGTCCCGGTCCTTCTCGTCGAGGATCCCGGCCTGCACGTACAGGGTCTCGGCCGAAATCCGCAGGGCCTTCGCCAGCTGCTGGAGGATCTCCGCGCTGGGCTTGCGCAGGCCGCGCTCGATCTGGCTGAGATACGGGTTGGACACTCCGGCGGCATCCGCGAGCTGGCGCAGCGACAGCTGCGCGCTGCGGCGCTGCTCCCGCAGGAACTCGCCGAGGTTGCCGACGTTGAGTGAAGCCATGCCTCGATGCTGCCCGAGATGCGCTAACTTTTGCAAGCAGGCGCTTGCAAAAGTGGCGTAACGAACGTGTGACTGAGTGTTTGAGCCTGGCACGACAGGTGTCGTGTTTGCAGGACACCTGTCGTGTCCGGTCTTACGCGATCACAACGGCCCGCCCTTTCGGGCCACAACTGCGCGCTCGGCTGACGGCGGCGCCGAACCACTTGGGCAGCTGGCTGAGCAGATCCCGCTGATCTTCACCGACCCACGCCACGTGGCCGTCCGGCCGCAGCAGCGCCGCGGGCGCGTCCAGTTCCTCGCTGACGTCGACGACGTGGTCGACCCGATTTGCCCAGCCCGCCACCGAGAGCCGGCCGGTCTGGTCGAGCAGCAGCTGCGCCCCCGCCTGGTATTTACGCGCCAGAGCGCTGCTCTGCCTCACCTTCAGCGAGATGGGTACCCCGCCCGTGTCACAGACGGCCGGGCTGTCTCGTCTCAGGTTTGAGAGACAGACTCTGGAATCGGGAAGGTGATGGTCATGCGGGTGTTCGTGGCAGGCGGGACCGGGGTCATGGGGCGGCGGCTGGTGCCGCAGCTCGTCGCCCGTGGCCACCAGGTGACGGCTACGACGACGAGCGCGGCCAAGCTGGGCTTGCTGGAGCAGTGGGGCGCAGATGGCGTCGTGATGGACGGGCTGGATGCGATGTCGGTCGGTGAAGCGGTGGCGGCCGCCCGGCCGGACGCAATCGTGAACCAGATGACCGCAATTTCCGCGGCGCACGCCGGCAAGCCCAATATGAGGCACTTCGATCGATTCTTCGCCACCACCAATCGGCTGCGCTCCGAGGGGACGGACCATCTGCTGGCCGCCGCCGAGGCAACCGGTGTATCCCACGTCGTCGCGCAGAGCGCCGGCATCTGGAACGGCAGCCGCGAGGGTGGATGGGTGAAGACCGAGGAGGACCCGCTGCCCCAGGAGACGGGGAAGTTCCGCACGGCGGCGGAGGCGATCCGCCACCTCGAGGACGTGGTCGTCAAGGCTGGTGGCGCGGTCCTGCGATACGGCGGGTTCTACGGGCCGGGCGCCACCGACGACCAGGTCGAGCTCGTGCGCAAGCGGCAGTTCCCGCTCGTCGGGGGCGGCACCGGCTACATCTCATGGGTGCATCTCGACGACGCGGCGAGCGCTACAGTCCTGGCGGTGGAGCAGCAGGCGAGGGGCGTGTTCAACATCGTCGACGACGAGCCCGCCCCGGCCAGCGAGTGGCTGCCCTACCTGGCAGCGTGCGCGGGGGCGAAGCGGCCGATGCGGGTCCCCAAGTGGCTGGCCCGGCTGCTGGCCGGGGAACTGGTGGTGACGATGATGACCGAGGGGCGCGGCTTCTCCAACGCCAAGGCCAAGCGGGAGCTCGGCTGGGAGCTGCGCTATCCGTCGTGGCGGCAGGGCTTCAAGGAAGAGCTGGCGTGACCCGGATCGAGGAGTTCGAGGAGCTGCGGCCGCTGCTGTTCTCGATCGCCTACCGGATCCTCGGCAGCGTGAGCGAGGCCGAGGACGCGGTCCAGGAGACCTGGCTGCGCTACGAGGCCTCCCCGAAACCACCCACCTCGACCAAGGCGTTCCTCTCGGCCGTGGTCACCCGGATCTCGATCGACGTGCTGCGCTCGGCCCGCCTGCGGCGGGAGTAGTACGTCGGGCCATGGTTCCCCGAGCCGCTGCTCACCGACCCCTATGAGGATCCGGCGCGGTCGGCGGAGCTGGCCGACTCGGTGTCGATGGCGGCCCTGTTGCTGCTCGAGCGGCTCAGCCCGCTCGAGCGGGTGGTCTTCGTGCTGCGGGAGGTCTTCGGGTTCGGCTTCCCCGAGGTGGCGTCGGCCGTGGGGAGGTCGGAGGCGGCGTGCCGCCAGCTCGTGGTGCGGGCGCGGCGCCACATGGACGCAGGGCGCCCCCGGTTCGAGGCGGACCGCCGGGAGCGGGAGAAACTGGCGGCGCGGTTCTTCGACGCGCTCCGGGAAGGCGACGTCGACGGCCTGCGGGAACTGCTCGCCGCTGACGTGTCGCTGGTCGGGGACAGCGGCGGCAGGGCCCCGCAGTTGGCCAGGGCCGTCATCGGCGCCGAGAAGGTGGCCCGGGTGCTTGCCGCGAACTTCCCACCGCTCGTCCGGATCGCCGTGACGTTGGAGCCACACGAGGTGAACGGCCAGCCGGGCGCGATCCTCCGCGATCGGGACGGCAAGGTGCTCGATGCCTTGACGCTCGACGTACTCGACGGGCGGATCCAGACGATCCGCTCGGTGATCAACCCCGACAAGCTCGGGCACGTGGGTCCGGTGGCGGACGCCTGGGCGGTCAAGCGCGAGGCGAACCAGGCGCGCCGGCCCACGGATTGACCGGAAGAGCTGAGGGTTCAGTCTGCCTGAGGGCCCACCGGCCGTGTTCGCGGAATGTCACCGGGTGCCGGCCCCGGGCGGTCACATATTCCTCGCGTTCAAGGTCGGGGGCCGGCGTCGGAACCTGGACCAGGCACCACCGCTACCTCGCCGACCGGCTCGGACTGCTCGCATCACCCTGATTCCGCTCTCCGGTCCCGGAACGGCCCAAGGCCGCGGCCGACCGACGCGTGCTGCCCACTCGCGCGTGCGACGACCCACCGCTGAACGGGCACTTCCGGCGGTCGGCCGCGCCCGGCCCGGGCTGCTTCCGCAAGATCGTCCAAGGACTGTTCCGGGGACCCGGCCTCCTGCATAAGATCCGCATCATGAGCCCCGATCCGACCCCGCCCTCCCGCTCGGCCCTACTGCCGGGCCCTCCGGGCTACGAGATATCGACGGACCCCGACCGGCTGGATGTCGGGACCCTTCACCGCTGGCTCTCCACGGACGCGTACTGGGCCCTCGACCGTCCCCTGGAGAAGGTCGAGCGGGCCATCGCCGGATCGCTGAACTTCGGGGTGTACGAGGCCGCCACCGGCGCCCAGGCCGCGTACGCCCGCGTCGTCACGGACCGCGCCACTTTCGCCTGGCTGTGCGATGTGTACGTGGACCGGCAGGCCCGCGGCCACGGCCTCGGCACGGCCCTTCTCGAGTGCGTGCGCGCCCACCTGGCCCCGTACGGTCTGCGCCGCATCCTGCTCGCGACCGCCGACGCCCACGGCATCTACGCGAAGGTCGGCTTCCAACCCATCGCGGATCCGGACAAGTGGATGTACCTGGGCATGGAGTGAGCCGAGTGAGCCAGAGCTCCGGACTGCTGGTCCTCACCCCCCAGTACACCTCCACCGGCGCGCTCCTCGCCCAGGCCGCGGCGGGCCGCGGGCTGGAGGTCGAGCAGCTGCCGCCGGGGCGTACCGTCCCGGGCCGCAGAGTCCCCGACCGTCTCCGCGGCCTGCGCCCCGCGCACCTCTACGGCGGGCCGGAGTTCGCCGCGGCCGTGGCACCGCAGCTCGGTGTGACCCTCGTCGAACCGTCCCCCGACTGGCTGCCCGCCGTGCCGCGCCGCTTCACCGGCCGTACGATCCATGAACTCCCGCTCTCCGAGGCCCGCGAGCTGCCGCTCCCCTTCTTCGCCAAGCCGCCGAAGGACAGGGTCTTCGCCGCCGATGTCTACTCGTCCGGGAAGCGGCTGCCCACCGACCTCCCGGACACCACCCCGGTCCAGGTGAGCGAGATCGTCACCTTCACCGTGGAGTTCCGGCTCTTCCTCCTCGACGGCGACATCCGCACCGCCAGCCGCTACGCCACGTACGGCCGGCTGGACCCGGCCCCGCTCTCATGGTGTGCCGAAGAGACCGAGGTGCTGCGCTTCACCTATGACTTCCTGGCGTCGCACGGCCCCGCGCTCCCGCACGCCTGCGTCCTGGACGTGGGCCTGATCCTCGCCACGAACGGCCAACCGGCCCAGTGGGCGGTGGTGGAGGCCAACATGGCGTGGTTCAGCCATATCTACGCCTCGGACCCGGAGCGGGCGCTGGACGTGGTGCTGAGCGCGGCGGTGTCACTGTGAACAGCCGTGGTTCCGGTACCCCCGCCAGGCCCCGCATCGGTGGGGCCACTGTCGGTTCCCGGCTCAACTCGTCCTGATCCGGGCAGCGTCGGCCGCCGACTCCACGGCCTGGCGGATCTGCCACATGCTGCTCGCCACGACGCGGGCCCCGGCCGCGCGGAGCTGCCCCGCCTTGCGCTCGCCGCGGGCGTAGCCGCAGAACTGCGCCCCCGCCGTAGCAGCCGCTTCGACGTCCGAGACGGAGTCACCGATCAGCAGACACCTCTCGGGTTCGTGTCCGACCGCCGCCATCCCGCGCCGCAGGCAGTCCGGGTGCGGCTTCATCAGCCGGTGATCGCCGGTCCGCCCGAAGACCCGGCCCTCGAAGTACGGCCGCAGGTCGACGCGGTCGAGGTGCGCGCGAATGGCCGGCTCGCTGTTGTTGGAGGTGATGGCGAGTGGAACGCGGTGGCTGTGCAGCAGCTCTACGAGTTCTTTCGCGCCGGGTGTGGGAACCGAGGTCTCGGCGGCCGCCGACTCCTGCTCGTCGAGGCAGTCGCGCAACGCCCGCCGGAGGCCGGCTACCCGGTCCGCCTCGCCGGGAGGCCAGGTCACGTCGAGCGCGGCCCGGTAGAGCTCATGGGGGTCGTCGGAGTCCTTCACCACCGGCACCGGGAGCTCGTACTCGACGAGGACCTTCTCCAGCAGCCTGGCGATCTCCGGGGCCAGCCGCGGTCCACCGGGCCGCCGGGCCGCGAACAGATCCGCCATCGGGCCGTCGAAGTCGAAGAGGACGGCTCCGTTCCCGTGCAGGGTCGACGAGAACAGAGAGCTGAGTTCAGAGGTCACTGTCAGACGCCAAAGGTCGTGGGGTGGGCCAAGTTGTCCCAGAGGGAGTCGAACCAACGTTGAGCCTGGTCAACGAATATGGAGCCCTGAGCGCCCGGGTCGTGATCACTCTCGGAGAACGGGAAGAGCGTCGCCCCTATGCCGAGGACGTCGAAGATCTCGACCTGTTCGAGGTCCTTCTCGTCCAACGTCCTGACGTCGATCGGCCGTTTCACCACGCGGTACATGCCCAACAGCGCATGGCGGCGGTTGATGATGTAGAGCTTGGCGACCGGCGTCAGAGGCATGGTTCTGATCTCTACGGAGACGTCCTCGACCAGCCCTCTGTTGCGCAGCTCGACGACGGCGTCGTGAAGGGCGCCCGCGTGGCGCGCGGTCAGCCTGCGATGGCGGTCCCGCGGGCGCTCGTCGGTGGGGTCCGCGACCGACCGGGGCAGCGCGAGGTTGATGTCGATGCTCGGTAGGAGCAGCCGCACCGCGATGCGTTGTGGCTTGATTTCTTCGCTGTGGATCCGCAGGGTCTGGGCCCGAATATGCGCGTCCATCGACTCGGCGGTCAGCGTCATCAAGTCGAGGGTGACCTCGGGCGACTCGAACGCCTCTTCGAAGTACGGCTTCAAATGCACCATGGGGGACCCGGGCAGGGGTGCGGGGTGGTGCTGGCTGCGCGGGAGCACGGTGGCTCCGCTGCCTTGCCTGGACTCGATCCAGCCGTCGTTCTGCAGATCCAGCAGCGCGCGGCGGACGGTGTCACGGGAGACGCCGAACCGTTCCATCAATGTGCGCTGCGTGGGGATGTGCTGACCGACCGCCCACCTGCCGTCGCCGATCTCCATTCGCAGCACATCCGCGAGGTGCTGGAACTTGGTGTCACCCGATGTGGAGCGCTCCGGAGCCACCTGGACACCCTACAACTCGGCGGGTGTTGCATGTAATTGGCCGTACGCCGATGACTTTCCAAGCCCACTCGCGGGTGCACCCTCAGCCGCCTGTACGACTGCTGAAGTGGCCGTGCATAGTCATGTCCGGCCATGCACACCTCTCCGCCCACTTTCCAGACAACTTAGGCAGTCAAGTTGGATTGGTGCGTTAGTGGATCCCTCGGTGGGGGGACCATTCTTGTAGGGCCAACCCGACCAATTTGATTGGTAGTTGATGGATCCGGTGACGCCCGACTCGTCCGTCCGGCGTCGTACGGGCGCAGTCCCCGCAGCCCACCTCCGAGCCCACCCCGAAGGAGGGATCCATCATGCCGGAGACCAACCTCGCACCCGTCGTCGCCTTCGTCCTCGCAGTCCTCGCCGTCGGATTCGAGCAGATGGTGCAGTGGCGGTTCGGCGCCATGGGCATCGTCGGGCTGACACTGCTCGCCGTCGGTGTGAAGGCGAGGAACACCACGTGCAGCTGCCTGGGGGCCGTCGTCCTCGCGCTGCTGCTCGCCCACTGAAACGCCGCGAGCGGCCCGCGAGGCCGGGGCCCGCTAAGGCAGGGAGCCACACGAAGCAGCGCGGGCCCGTAAGGCAGGGAGCCACAAAGCAGCCCGGGCCCCTTGGGCAGGGAGCCACGAGGAGTCGGCAGGGCCATACCGCCGCCGGCCGTGCCGCTTCGTCAGAAGATGTCGGGGCACCACGGCCGGCGGGACGTACGCAGCATCGTGTCCGCCTGCTCCGCCGCCCCAGGGCGCTCCTCCGAGACACGGCCGAGCGACGTCAGGCGGACCGCCGACTCGTCCCCCAGGTACAGCGCGGCGAGGTCGCCCGCGCCCAGCGACAGGTCCGCTGATTCGGTGGTCGTGGCGCACCGGGCGCCCTCCGGGGAGGCGTCCAGCCGGAACCGCCCGCCCGCGAGGCCCGTGGGGTCGTGGATGTCCAGGACCAGCGAGCCCGTCGACGCGTACGTACGGGCCTCGAGCGCGCGCGGAACGTCCAGCAGATGCAGCCAGAGGAAGTCCGCCTGGGTGACCACCCTGGCCGCGCGCGGGTCCGGCAGGAACAGCGGGAGCAGGTCGTCCGGGGCGCGCAGCCCGGTGCTGACCGTGGTGATCCAGTCGACCGAGAGCAGGAAGTGCCACAGCGCCCGCTCCGCCTCCGGCGAGACGGCGATCATCCCCAGGACGGAGGCCCGGCAGTGCGGCTGCTTGGCCTCCCACCTGTCGTCCGTGGTGTACGCGAGCAGGCCGTCGATCCGGCCGCCGCCCTCCGCCGGGCGGTGCACCACGTAGTAGGGCGGCTTCCAGGGCTGGGACGGGCGCCGTATGTCGCCCGTGTACCGGCGCCACCAGCGCTCGTCGCGGCTGACGGCGCCGTGCTGTGCGGCGCACAGCCGTCCGTGCAGTTCAGGGCCCACCTTCCGGACCTCCGGGCCGTCCACCAGGGCCACCCGGCCGGCGTCGTCCGGCCCCGACCAGCGCGGGTCGAGGCCCGCGCGGGCCGAGTCGATCTCCCACTCGGTGGTCCAGGTGGCCGGGCCGAAGCCGTACCGCCCGTAGATCGGGTACTCCGCGGCGATCAGGGACGCGACGACATCGCCGCGCTCCTTGGCCCTCGCCTGGTCCACGGCGATCATCCGACTGAGCAGGCCGCGCCGCCGGTGGGTGGGGGAGACGGTCGCATTGCTGATCGCGTTCGCCGGCACGGTGGCCCCGCCGGGCACCGTGAGCCGCTGCGGGAAGCTGCGGAACGTGGCGACGCAACGACCCTCGTCGAAGGCCCCCTGTACGCGGTCCAGGTCCATGCCCGGGCGCCATGACTCGATCTCCTCCGCGGAGATCTCCGGCACGCGCAGAAAACCGGTCGCCAGGGCACGCAGCCAGCCGGGCACATCGGAGTCGGTGATCGTACGGACCTCGACACTCATACCGCCACGCTAGGCGAGCGCGGACCATCGGGTCGTCCGATTTCCGGCCCGGAGCGGTCGGAGTGGTCGGAGCAGGGGGTACGCCGATGGTTTATGCGAGGAGGTCGTCCACCTGGGCCTCGCCTGCCCGGTACCGGCGGGCGATCTCCGCGCTGCAGTCGTCGGCCGTACGCTGCAGCTGCTGGCGCCGCCGCGACACCTGCTGCTCGCAGCGCACCAGCCGGCCCATCGCGCCGTGCAGCTCCTCGTCCGTACGCGACTCCAGATCCGAGAGACCGACCTCGGACAGCATCGCCTCCGCCAACTGCCGGTACTCCTCGCTGCGCGGGGTCCCCAGCGTCACGTGCCGGGCCGATCTGTTCCGCGTCGGGCCGTCCGCCAGGATCTCCGGAAGCCGGTCGACCACCGGTGACTCGGGTGCCGTACGCCGCGCCTGCTCCGCACCCAGGATGTCGATCCGTCCCTGAAGGAGCCGGCGTACGTAACTCAGATCGGCCTCCTCCTGCTGCGACTCGCGGCGCAGCGCGCGCAGTTCGGGCAGCCGCAGCTCCAGCAGATCGCACTGCGGTGCGTCGGGCGCCGAGGCCGTCCGCTGCATCGGCGGCCGGGAGGTGGTGGCCGTAGTGGCTGTCGGTACGGGACCGGGTGTCTGTCCGGTGTCAGGTGTGCTCATGCGTCAACCGTCCCCTCGTCCGGTGCGGCGCCGGATGTCCGACGTGCGCACCGCCTGCATGCATCGTGCCACTGTCCGCAGTGCACGTGCATCGGCACCGCACCCGATAGGACCCGTACGGACGCAGGGCATCATGGTCCGTATGCGTGCTGTGGTGCAGAGGGTGAGCGGGGCGAGCGTCGTCGTGGAGGGCCGGACGGTCGGCGAGATCGTCGGGCCGGGGCTGTGTGTGCTGGTGGGCGTCACCCATGAGGACACCAGGGAAAAGGCGGCCCAACTGGCGCGCAAGCTCTGGTCGGTGCGCATCCTCGAGGGTGAGAAGTCCTGTTCCGACCTCGATGCGCCCCTGCTGGTGATTTCGCAGTTCACTCTCTACGGTGACGCACGCAAGGGCCGCCGCCCGACCTGGAACGCCGCGGCACCCGGTGAGATCGCCGAGCCGCTCGTCGACGAGGTGGTCGCACAGCTGCGCACGTTGGGAGCGCACGTGGAAACGGGCCGGTTCGGAGCGGAGATGAAGGTCTCGCTCACGAACGACGGCCCGTTCACGGTACTGCTGGAGATGTGAGCCCCGGCCCTCGGGGGTCGGTTCGCTCACTGCGCCCTTGGGGCGGCTGTCACTTCACCGAGCCGGCCATGACCCCCTGTACGAAGTGCCGCTGGAAGGCGAAGAACACGGCCACCGGCACGATCAGGGACAGGAAGGCCCCGGGCGCCAGCACCCCGATGTTGCTGCCGAACTGCCGCATCTGTGACTGCAGGGCCACGGTCAGCGGCTGCGACTCGCTGTCGGCGAAGATCAGCGCGACGAGCATGTCGTTCCACACCCACAGGAACTGGAAGATGGCCAGGCTGGCGATCGCGGGCCGGCCCAGCGGCAGCACGAGCCGCGAGAAGATCCGCCACTCCCCGCCGCCGTCCATCCGGGCCGCCTCCAGCATCTCCCGGGGCAGCTCCGCGAAGTAGTTGCGGAGCAGGAACACGGCGAACGGCAGGCCGTAGGCGACGTGGAAGAGCACGACGCCGGGTACGGAGCCGAACAGACCCACCGCGCCGAGCAGCTTGGCCACCGGCAGCAGTCCGACCTGGACGGGCACCACGAGCAGCCCCACCACGACCAGGAAGATCCAGTCCCGGCCGGGGAATTCGAGCCAGGCGAAGGCGTATCCGGCCAGCGAGGCGATCACGACCACGGCGACGGTCGTGGGCACGGAGATCAGCACCGTGTTCCAGAAGGCCTGGACGATGCCCGAGTCCTGGAGCAGAGCCGTGTAGCTGTCCAGCGAGAGCTTGGCGGGGTCGGCGAGTGCGGTCCACCAGCCGGTGGTCGCGTTGTCCTCCTCCGAGCGGAGCGAGGAGAGGAAGAGCCCCAGGGCCGGGGTGAGCCACAGCAGTCCGATGATCACCAGGAGGGCCTGCACCAGACCACCGCTCGCCCGCTTGGCCAGCCAGGCGGCCGGCCGCTTCCGGGGGGTGGCGTGGAGGGTCATGACTGGCTCCTGCGGAAACGTCGGATGTTGAAGGCCATGGCCGGGACCACCAGGAGCAGCAGCAGTACGCCGAGGGCGCTGCCGAGTCCCTGGTTGTTGCCGCCGCCGAAGGAGACCAGCCACATCTGCATGGCCAGCACGTTGGCCTCCTGCTGCACGGGCCCCGGGGCGATGATGTAGACGAGGTCGAAGACCTTCATCACGTTGATCACCAGGGTCACGAAGACCACGGTCAGGACCGGGGCGAGCAGCGGGACGGTGATCTTGCGGAAGATCTGTCCCTCACTCGCGCCGTCCATCCGGGCCGCCTCCATGACGTCCCTGGGCAGGGCGGACAGCCCGGCGCCGATGAGCACCATGGCGAATCCCGTCCAGATCCACAGATAGGCGCCGATGATGGCGGGCGTGACCAGGGCCGGGCCGAGCCAGGTGATGCCCTGGTACGGCTCGGCGAAGTTCTTCGTCGGCAGCTGTACGGAGTACTCGCCCGCCTTCAGGCCGGTGAAGCGGTACGAGCCGTCGGCGCCGGTGGTCGCCTTGCCGACCACCTCGCCCCCTCGGACCGCCTCGACCGCCATCCGCGGCAGCCCGCGCTCGGTCGGGTCCACCCGGCCCGGCTTCCCGCCGCCGCCGAGGGTGAAGTCGACATAGACCACGCCCCGCAGCTCGTCGCCGCCGGCTGTGGCCGCGGCGGCTCCACGGGCGGGCTTCGCCTCCTTGGGAAGCTCCTTGGGCGGCACCCCGACGAGGCCGAGGTTGACGGTCTGCCCCGGGCCGACGGCCTTCGCCGTACGGTACGAGCCGTCCTTGCGCTTCTCGAGCCCCTCGCCGTCCCGGGCGCGGGCGTCCGGGAATGCGGCCCCTTCGTCGAAGGAGTCGTGCACGCCGACGGCCACCGCGTTGAGCACGCCCCGCTCGGGGTCCTGCTCGTAGACGACGCGGAAGATGATGCCCGCGGCGAGGAAGGAGATCGCCATCGGCATGAACATCAGCAGTTTGAACGCCGTCGCCCAGCGGATCTTCTCGGTGAGCACGGCGAGGATCAGGCCGAGCCCGGTCAGCAGCGCCGGGGCGATCACGACCCAGATGGTGCTGTTGCGGATCGCCGTCAGCGTCGACGGGTCGCTGAACATCTCGGTGTAGTTCTCGGCACCGACGAAGCGCGTACCCGAGGCGTCGAAGAGGCTGCGGCCGACGGTGAACAGGATCGGATAGGCGACCAGACCGCCGAGCAGCAGCAGCGCGGGCAGGATGAAGAGCAGGGCTATGAGCCGGCGCCGCCGCGCGGCGCGGCGGCGGGGGTTCGCCCCGGTGCCGCCCGCTTGCGCGGGCGACACCCTGCCGGAGCTGCGGGGCGGACCTTTGTCGGGCGCGTCCTGGGAGGACGCGTCTTTGTCGGGCACAGCAGTGGCAGACATCGTGAAAGCTCTCAGTCCTTGTACGCCTTGGCCGCGGCGGCCTCGAGCTTGCGGGCGGTGGCCTCGGGGTCGGAGGGGTCGCGCAGGAAGTCCTGGAGGGCCTTCCACTCGCCCGCGCCCTGAGTCCCGCCGAAGGCGGCCGGAGCCTGGTCGGACATGTCGAACCGGACGGAGTCGCCCGCCTTGACCAGCGACTCGGCGGCCTTGCGGCTGGTGGTGTCGCTGTAACTGTCGGCCTTCAGGCCCTCGTTGGGTGAGATGAAGCCACCCGCCTTGGCCCAGACCTCGGCCGCTTCCGGCGTCGCCATGAACTCGACGAGCTTCTGGGCCGCCTCGCGGTTCTTTCCGGCCCTGAGCACGGTGGCCGCGTCGCCACCACCCACGACAGGAGCCTTTCCGCCATCGATGGCGGGGAAGGGGAAGAACTTGGCGTCCTCGCCGACCTTCTTCTTGAACTGACCGGAGACCAGGCCGCCGACGAAGTCGCCCTCGTAGACCATTCCGGCCTTGGGCTCGCTGCCGAAGACCTGCTCGACGGACTCGGGGAAGTCGGTGCGCAGCGCTTCCGCGCCGCCGCCGGCGACCAGCTTCTTGTCCTGGAACACCTCGCGCAGGGTGGTGAGCGCCTTGACCACGGTGGGGTCGGTCCACTTGATCTCGTGCGTGGCCAGCTTGTCGTAGTTCTTCGGCCCGGCCTGGGCGAGGTAGACGTTCTCGAACCAGTCGGTGAGCGTCCAGCCGTCCTGACCGGCGACGGAGAAGGCGGGCAGGCCCGAGTCGGATATGGTCCGGCCGGTCTTCAGCATCTCCGTGTAGGTCTTGGGGGGCTGGACACCCGCCTGCTCGAAGGCGTCCGGGCTGTACCAGACGGTCGACTTGTGGGTCGCCTTGAAGTAGAGGCCGTAGAACTTGCCGTTGACCGTCCCGTAGTCACGCCACACCGGCGCGAAGTGGATCCCGGCCTTCTCGTACGTCTTGGCCGAGAGCGGCTGCAGCCAGCCCTTTTCGGCGAACTGCTTGAGCACGCCGACCTGCGGCACCATCACCACGTCGGGGGCGTTGCCGCCCTCGATCTTGCTGCCGACGACCGTGGAGACGTTGTCGCCGGTAGAGATGAAGTTGACCTCGGCGCCGGTCTTCTCGCTGAACGCGTCCAGGACCTTCTTGAAGTTCTTCTGCTCCACGCCGGTCCAGACGCCGGCCACCGTGACCTTCTGGCCCTTGAGCTCCTGCTCGCCGGAGCTCGCCGGGCCCGTCGTACCGCCGCAGGCCGTCGCCGTCAGCGCGAGGCCGAGAGCTGCCACGCCGGAGGCTGTCATACGTCGTCTCGTGGCTGTGCGTCGCTTCATGATGGTGTTCCCTTCGTGGAGAGGTCGCTGATCCACCAGGCTGCGGTGGAGCCGGGGAGCGTCCCCGGGAGGCAGTCCCCGCTGGCGAGCAGCGGGGTGCCGGATACGGGAGCCGGAACGGGCTCCGTACCGAAGTTGACCGCGCAGACCAGCCCGTCCCCGCGGACGAAGGCCAGGACCTGCGGCGGCGTCTCGAGCCAGCGCAGGGTGCCTTCGCCCAGCTGGGGCAGGCTGCGCCGAAGCTGGAGCCCGTCGCGGTAGAGGTGCCAGAACGAGCGGGTGTCGGCCAGCGCACGGTCGGTGGCGTGCTCGGCGAACCACTCGGGCTGCGGGAGCCAGGGCCGGGCCGTCTCGGCGCCCGCCCCGGCGGTGAAGCCGAACGGGGAGGCGAGCCCCGACCAGGGCAGCGGGACGCGGCAGCCGTCGCGGACGCGGCTGCGGCTGCCGGTCCTGCGGAAGATCGGGTCGGTGAGGACCTCGTCGGGCAGGTCGACGACCTCGGGCAGGCCGAGTTCCTCGCCTTGGTAGACGTAGGCGGCGCCGGGCAGGGCCAGCATCAGCAGCGCGGCGGCCCGGGCGCGGGCGGGGCCCAGCCCGCTCGACTCGCCGCTCGGCTCGCCCGCGTAACGGGTGACGGTCCTGACCTGGTCGTGGTTGTTGAGCACCCAGGTGACGGTGGAGCCGGTGCCGGCGATGTCGCTCATCGCCTCGGAGATCGTCGCCCGGAAGGCGTCGACATCCCACGGCGCGCTCAGCAGGTTGAAGAAGAACGCCTGGTGCAGCTCGTCGGGGCGGACGTACTCGGCGTGCTCGCGGGCGGTCGGTACGGAGACCTCGCCGACCAGCAGCCGGTCGCGGCCGTCGCGGGCCGCGTACTCCTCGCACACCGCGCGCCAGTCGCGCCACACCTGGTGCACCTCGGGCTGGTTCCAGGCGAGCGGGTTGACCGAGTCGCGGGCACGCTCGTCGGCTCCGGGGTCGGCCGAGTCGGGGAGCTCGGGGTGCTTGAAGAGGCCGGCCGCCACATCGATACGGAAGCCGTCCACGCCGCGGTCGAGCCAGAACCGCAGCACCTCGTCGAAGTAGGCGCTCACGGCGGGCTCGCGCCAGTTGAGGTCGGGCTGCTCCGGAGTGAACATGTGCAGGTACCACTGGCCGGGCGTGCCGTCGGGCTCGGTGACGCGGGACCAGGCGGAGCCGCCGAACATGGCCCGCCAGTTGTTCGGCGGCAGCTCGCCGTGCGTGCCGCGGCCGTCCGCGAAGTGGAAGCGCGAGCGGGACGGACCGCCGGGCCCTTCCTCGAGTGCCGAACGGAACCAGGCGTGGGAGCTGGAGCAGTGGTTCGGGACGATGTCGAGGACGACCTTCACGCCGAGCCGCTGCGCGTCGGCGACCAGCAGGTCGAACTCGCCCAGGTCTCCGTAGACCGGGTCCACCCCGCAGTAGTCGGCGACGTCGTAGCCGTGGTCGTGCTGCGGTGAGGGGTAGAACGGGCTGAGCCAGATGCCGTCCACGCCGAGCTTCTTGAGATACGGCAGTCCGGCGCGGACCCCGGCCAGATCTCCGATGCCGTCGCCGGTGCTGTCCAGGAAGCTGCGTACGTAGACCTGGTAGATCACCGCGTCTCGCCACCAGTGCTGGGTCTTGGTGGCCGTGGCTATGAGCATCTCCGTTGACCTGTGACTCTCTAGGGCCGCGCCGACCGCCGCCGTTGTGCATGCATGTTAAGTAGGCGTATCGCGCAGGTGTCAACGAGTGAGTCGAAAGAAGATAGGAACGTGACCGTAATTTCGGCGGAGGCTCGTACGCCGGGGCAGATCGGGACAGCCCAAATGGACATACTTAACAAGTAGTGAGATGGGGAGGTCTCAGCCGCGGCGGGCGATCTCCTCGAGCTCCTGCTTCAGCCGCGCGACGGCGCTCTCCGGGGACTCGCGCTGGGCCATCGCGTCCTGGACGACCGCCTGCACCGCCAGGTTCACCTGCTCGTACCGCGGGCTCTTCGGGCGGGGCTTGGCCGCCAGGATGCTCTGCCGGAGCGTGGGCAGATACGGGAAGGCCTCCACCAGCGCGGGGTCGCCGTAGAGGTCGGCCCACACGGGCGGCAGCGCCCCCTCGGTCAGCACCTGACGCTGAACGTCCTCGCTGGTCAGATAGCTGATCAGGTCGGCCGCCGACTCCTTGTGCCGGGAGTTCGCGTTGACCGCCAGGTTGGAGCCGCCGAGGATGCTGGAACCGGGGCCGTCGGGACCGGGCAGCGGCACCACACCGAACTTCCCCGCCACCTTCGAGTCCTTCCCGCCCGCCAGCGAGTAGGCGTACGGCCAGTTGCGGAGGAAGAGCAGCTCGCCGTTCTGGAAGGCCTTGCGGGACTCCTCCTCCTTGAAGCTGAGGGCCCTCTCGGGGATCCAGCCGTCCCGGACGCCCTCCGCCAGGAACGCCAGACCCCTGCGGGCGGCGGGGGAGTCGACGGTGACCCGGGCGCCCTCGTCCGCGAGGATCGTGCCCTTCGCCGACTGCACGGCCTCGGCGGCGTTCACGGTGAGCCCCTCGTACGGCAGGAACTGTCCGGCGTATCCGTCCAGGCCGTGCTTCGGTGCGACCGTCCTGGCCAGCCGCTCCAGCTCGGCCCAGGTGCGCGGCGGGCGCTCGCCCGCCCGGTCGAGGACGTCCTTGCGGTAGTAGAGCAGCCCGGCGTTGGTGACATACGGGACGGCGTGCAGCCGCCCCCCGAAGGTGGCGGTGTCCACGACCGGTGGCAGGAAGCGCTTCAGCGGGAAGCGGTCGCTGTTCAGCGGTGCGATCCAGCCCGCCGCGGCGAACTCGCTGGTCCAGGCCACATCGATATTGAGGACGTCGAAGCGGTCGCTGCCGGACCGCAGGCTGGTGACCATCTGCGCGCGGACTTCGTCAGCGGCTTCGGGCAGCTCGACGAGTGTCACCTTCTCCGCGGGGTGCGTACGGTTCCAGTCCTCGAGCACGCCGCGGAGATAGCCGGTCAGGTCTCCGCCCGTGACCATCGTCATCGGGCCCCGCCCTCCGGCGCTGCCCGCCGGTTCGCCGACCGGGGCGCCCGACGCGGCGTAGCCCGTGAGGATCAGCGCTGCCGCCAGGAGCCCCCTGCTTGCGGCACGCGTCCACCGCATGGGTTCCTCCTTGTGCGTGCGACGCCGGCCTGCCGTGTTCAAGCGTCCTCGCCCCTGTATACCCGTTAGGCATGCGCGATACTAGACGTCGCAGACAGGTCCGAGGGCGATCCGGCCCACCGTCGGAAGCGACCGCCTAACGAGCAGGTACGGCGGGGAGGGAGGAGTGCGAGCGTGCGGCTGCCCCTCCTGGCACTTCTGGCGAAGGGGCCCGCCCATGGCTACGAGCTCAAGCTGGCCCTTGAGAAGCTTCTGGGCGCGGCGTACCCTCAGCCGAACGTCGGGCAGATCTATGTCACCCTCGGCAGGCTGGAGAAGGCGGGCCTGATAGAGGGCGAGGACGTCGCCCAGTCCAGTCGGCCGAACAAGCGCATCTATCAGCTCACCGAAGCCGGGCGTGAGGCGGTGGCCGCGTGGTACGAGGAGCCGACCGACGAGCCGCGGGTGCGGGACGAGTTCTTCATGAAGCTCGCCATCGCCTCGCACTCGGGGGGCGCTGACCAGATCGCCCTGATCAACCAGCAGCGCCGCTACTACCTCAACACCATGCGTGATCTGTCCAAGCTCGCCGCGGCCGAGGACCGGGACAACCGGGTCGCTCAGCTGCTGATCGAGGGCGCGATGCTGCATCTCCAGGCGGATCTGGACTGGCTGGAGCGCTGTCAGGAGGAGCTCGAATGAGCCGCGACAACCCTCCCCGTGCCGCAGGCGGGGGGAAGACCGGCGGATCGTCCGCCGCCGAAGTGCCCCCCATCGTGAAGGCCGAGGGCCTGGTCAAGTCGTACCGCTCGGACGGTGTCCCGGCCGAGGCCGTACGCGGCGTCGACCTGTGCGTGGAACGCGGCGAGTTCGTCGCCGTCACCGGGCCCTCGGGGGCCGGCAAGTCCACCCTGCTGCATCTGCTCGGCGGGCTGGACAAGCCGGACAGCGGCAAGCTGTGGCTGGGCGGCCGGGAGGTCGGCGGCTACAGCGAGGCCCGCTGGGCCGTACTGCGCCGCCGCAGCATCGGCATCGTCTTCCAGTTCTTCAACCTGGTCTCCAATCTGACCGTGGCCGACAACGTCGAGCTGCCCGCGCTGCTGGCGGGCAGCACTCCACGGCAGGCCCGGGAGAGCCGGGCCGAGCTCCTCGCCGAGCTGGGCCTGGAGGGCAAGGAGATGAGCACGCCCGGCGAACTGTCCGGCGGTGAGCAGCAGCGCGTCGCCCTCGCCCGCGCGCTGGTCAACCACCCCAGCCTGCTGCTCGCCGACGAACCCACGGGCAGCCTCGACAGCAAGGGCACCAAGGAGGTCATGCGGCTGCTCTCCCGGTACCACCAGCGCGGCCAGACGATCCTGCTGGTCACCCATGACGCCCGGGTCGCGAGCTCGGCGGACCGGGTGCTCAGCTTCTTCGACGGCAGGATTGTCGACGACGCGACGCTCGGTGCCGGGACCCGGCGCGGGGGCGGCGTCGCCGATGTGCTCGAACTGAAGGGCTGAGGATGCGCGCCACGGTGCGCTGGGTGCGCGCAGACCTTCGGGCGCACCGCGGCGAGGCCCTCTTCATGGTCCTGGCCACGGCCGGCATCATCGTCTCGCTGCTGCTCGCCGGCGCCTTCCTCACCTACGCGGCGAACCCCTGGCAGCGGGTCTTCACCCAGTCCGACGGCGCCCATGTGTGGATCCACGCCAAGGCGGCATCGGACACCCGGGAACTCGCCAGTCTCGACGGCGTCAAGGACGCATCCGGGCCGTTCCGCACCGCCCGGGCCAACGCGGAGATCGGTGGTATCAGGGCGTCGTTGCAGCTCCGCGCCACCGCGGAACCGCCCCGAGTGGCGCACCCGCTGATCGACTCCGGCCGCTGGCTCGACCGGGGGCGGACCGACGGCGTCGTGCTGGAGAGCTCGGTCGCCCGTGCGCTGTGGGCGGAGCCGGGCGACTCGCTCGGCGTACGCGTCCCCGGCGGTCCCGTACGCACCCTGCGCGTGGTGGGCGTCGCGAAGACCGCCGAGCCGGAGTTCAGACCGGGGGAGACCGCCGGCATCGGATGGGTGCTCCCCTCGACCCTGAACCGGGTCGAGCCCGACCGCGACCGCCATGGCCGGACGATCGGGCTGCGGCTCGACGACCCCGAGGACACCGACTTCGCCGTCCAGCGGGCGGTGACCGCACTCGGCGCCGAACAGATCAGCGAGGTCTCGACCTGGAAGCAGGCGCGGGCCGACGCGGAGGGCGGGGACCGGGTCCTCGGGCTGCTGCTCGGCCTGTTCGGGCTCGGTGCCCTGCTGGCCGCCGCGCTGGCCGTGGCCGGGGCCATCGGGGCCAGGGTCAGGGGCCAGCTGCGGGACATCTCCGTGCTGAAGGCCATCGGGTTCACGCCCGCACAGGTCATCCGGATGTTCCTGGTCGAGCACTTCGCGCTCGCGCTGCTGGGGGTCGTCTCCGGGGCGGTCCTCACCGAGGCGCTGGGCGCTCGTGTACCCGGCCGGGCCGGCGAGGCGCTGAAGCTGTGGCAGGACCTGCCGGAGCACACCTGGGTGCCGTTCGCGATCTCGGCAGGCGCGCTGCTCCTCATCGCCCTGACCACCGGGCTGGCGGCCTGGCGGGCCGGCCGCGTACCGCCCGTGCCGGTCGCCCGCGCCGCGATCCCGGCCGGCCGCCGGATGTCCGGTACGGCCAGACGCGCGCTCGGGCTCCGCATTCCGCCCGCTCTCGTGCTCGGCTGGCGCGGCGCCTTCGACCACCCGGCGCGATCGGCGGCCGCCGTCGGGCGGCTGGCCGTACCCCTGCTGCTGATCACTGTCGCCCTGGGGGCCTGGACCACGCTGGACCGCTTCGAGAGCCATCCGGAGAGGGTCGGGCTCGCCGCCGGGCTCGTCGCCCGGGGGGACGGCCTCGACGACGCCGGGGTGCGGCGGTTGCTCACCCACGACCCGGGGGTCACCGCGGCGCACCCGGGTGTCGAGGTCGAGGCGCTGGTCCCGGGGCAGACCGGGACGATCACGCTGCGCGGTCTCGGCACGGCGCGTGACCCGTACCCGTTCTCCGTGGCCGAGGGGCGCGCCGCCCACGGCCCGGACGAGGCGGTGGCCGGCCAGGGCCTGCTCGATCTGCTGGACGCCGGGGTCGGCGACTGGGTCCGTATGACGGTCGAGGGCCGCCCGCAGGTTCTGCACATCGTCGGGCGGAGCATCGAGCCCGAGCGTGGTGGCCGGGTGATCTCCACGTCCCTCGACACACTGAGCGAGCGCGACGCCTCGCTGCGGCCGGACTTCTATTACCTGGCGCCGGCGCCCGGGACCGACCCGTCGGAGTTGAGCGCGGCGCTGGCGGACTCCGCGGACGGCCGGCTGGACGTACGGAAGATCCCCAATCCCGCGGACGAGCTCTCGGCCGTACGCGGGGTGATCGTCGGACTCGTGACGGTGCTGGCACTGATCGGTCTCGCCGAGCTGTCCACGACCATCGGTACGGGTGTGCGTGACCGCAGACGGGACCTGCTCGCCCTGAAGGCCATCGGCCTGACTCCACGTCAGATCATGGCGGCGATCGTGGCGGGGACCGGTTTCACCGCGCTCGCCGCGGCCGTGGTGGGCATGGCCGTCGGAGTGCTGACGGCGGACTGGCTGATCGATCTCCAGGGGCGGTCCAGCGGCATCGGTGCGGGTATCGCGCAGCCCCCACCGCCGGCGACCCTGCTTCTGATCGGTGCGGCAGCGGTGGCCGGGGCGGTCGCCGTCTCGGTGCTGCCCGCCGAACGGGCCGTACGGCAGAGGCTCGCGGACACCCTGAGCGACACGCTGTGAGCCGGCGCCGGGGGGCCGCCGCCGCGTGCGACGGCCGGCCCTCGCGGCGCGCTGTGAGCCGGTGGGCCTACGGCTCGACGACCGTCTCCTGGGCCGCCGCCGTGGCGTCCACGATCAGCTCCGCGTCCACCGGCACATTCCGCTTGATCAGCGCCAGCGCGATCGGCCCCAGCTCGTGGTGGCGCGCGGAGGTGGTGAGGAAGCCCAGCTGGCGCCCCTCCTCGCCGTCCGCCGCGAGCCGGACCGGCGCCCCGTGCCCGGGCAGCCTCACCTCGCTGCCGTCCAGGTGCAGGAACACCAGCCGGCGGGGCGGCTTCCCCAGGTTGTGGACACGCGCCACGGTCTCCTGGCCGCGGTAGCAGCCCTTCTCCAGATGCACGGCGCTGCCCAGCCAGCCCAGCTCGTGCGGGATCGTCCGGTGGTCGGTCTCCAGACCGAAGCGCGGCTGACGCGCCTCGATCCGCAGCGCCTCCAGGGCCAGCACACCGACGGCCGGGCCGCTCGCCGCGGCGAAGGACTTGAGCCGGTCCCGGGGGAGGAAGAGGTCCCGGCCGTGCGGGGTCTCCCGTACGGCGACGCCCTCCGGTGTCTCGATGATCGAGCCCGCAGGCAGGTGCACGACCGCGAACTCCTCCGTCGCGTCCTTGACCTCCACCCGGTAAAAGAACTTCATGCTCTCCAGGTAGGAGATCAAGTCGTCCTGTGTACCGGGCTCGACATGCGCCCAGGTCGTCTCGCCGTCGTCCACCAGGTAGAGCGCGTGCTCGATATGGCCGTGCGCGGAGAGGATCAGCGCCTCGGTGGCCTGGCCCGGCGGGAGGTCGCTGACGTGCTGGGTGAGCAGCAGATGCAGCCAGCTCAGCCGCTCCGGGCCGGTGACCGTGATCACTGCGCGGTGTGAGAGGTCCACGAAGCCGGTGCCGTCGGCGAGCGCGCGTTGCTCGCGGAACAGGTCGCCGTAGTGCGCCGCGACGCCTTCGTCGGGAGCCTCGGCGGGGACGGCACCGGGAAGCGACAGCAGAGGACTTGGTTCCGAACGTGGCTGCATGACGACCAGCCTACGGTCCGCCGGGCGGCCCACCGGCGGCGCGGTCCCTGCCGGGAGCCGTACGGTCCGGGTCCGTGGCCGTAGCGTCCGGGCCCGTGGCCGTAGCGTCCGGGTCCGTGGCCGCATCCGATTTCGCCATGCAGTCCTTGCACCGCCCGAAGATCGCGAAGTGCTTGAGATCGGTGTCGAACCCGAAACGGGCGCGCAGCTCGGCGGTGAAGGACGCGGCCACCGACACATCGGCCTCGATGACCTCCCCGCAGTCCCGGCACACCAGATGGATGTGGTGGTGCCGGTCCGCGAGATGGTAGGTCGGCGCCCCGTGCCCCAGGTGGGCATGGCTGACCAGCCCCAGCTCCTCCAGCAGCTCCAGCGTCCGGTAGACCGTGGAGATGTTCACCCCGCCCGCGGTGCGCCGGACCTCGGTGAGGATCTCATCCGGAGTCGCGTGCTCCAGCCTGTCCACGGCCTCCAGCACGAGCTGGCGCTGCGGGGTCAGCCGGTACCCACGCCTTCTCAGGTCGCTCTGCCAGTCGGTGGTCACCACACGGCCAGTGTAGAAGGGCGGCGCGGGAGGACGGCCGGTGGACGCCGCGGGCCGATCGGACGTGTCCGGCGCGAGGGGGGCCCCGCGAGGTGCCGGAGAGCCCGGGCGGCGGCCTACTTGAAGAAGGCGATGCCGTCGTCCGGGAGATCCTTGAGGTCCTTGGCCCACTCGCTCGGGTCGACGACCTTCTTCAGATGGGCCGACATGTACGGGCTCAGCTCGGCGTCCGGGGTGGCCTTCTCGCCCACCCACATCAGGTCGCTGTTGACGTAGCCGTACAGCCGCTTTCCGCCGGAGTACGGGCCGGCGGCCGCGGTACGGGCCACCGCGTCGGTGGCCAGGTCGATCTGCGGCTTCTGGTCCGCCAGCTCGCCGTACCAGATCTCGACGATGCCCTGGTCGCGGGCCATCACGACCTCGACCTTGCGGTCCTTGTCGATCCGCCAGTAGCCGGTCTCGGACTCCAGCGGGCGGACCTTCCTGCCCTCGCCGTCGAGAACCCAGGTGTGCGAGATGTACTCCAGGAAATCCCGGCCGTCATGGGTGAAGGTCACCTCCTGGCCGAAGTTGCACTTCTCGGCGCCGCGGTCCTTCTCGTCCTGGCCGATGGGCGCGAAGACGCCCGCGCCCTCCCAGTTGCCCAGGAGGAAGGCGAGGGGTACGAGGTCCGGGTGGAGGTCGGACGGGATCTCGATCATGAGCTCAGACGATCTGTAGAGAGCGGGGGAGTCAGGTGGCTCAGCGCTGGCCCTGGTACAGCTTCTTCACGGTCAGGCCGGCGAATGCGACCACGCCGACGCAGACCAGGATGAGCAGGATGGTGAAGAATGCCTCAAGCACGAGCGCGCTCCTCGGACGGGGAGTGTTACGGACCGCAGCCGAGTCTAGTCGGCGGTGGATACGGCGGTGCTGTGAGGTCCGCCGTCCGCTCCCGCGGCCTGCGACCGCCGTTGTCCGGGCGGCTCTCTTCCGCCCCCGTCCGCCGGACCGGCGTTCCCGGCCGCGCCTAGAGTGAGCGCATGGCGAAGAAGCTCGTGATCAAGGTGACGGCAGGTGCGGACGCCCCGGAGCGGTGTTCGCAGGCGTTCACGGTGGCGGCGGTGGCCGTGGCTAGCGGGGTGGAGGTCTCGCTCTGGCTGACCGGCGAGTCCTCGTGGTTCGCACTCCCCGGCAGGGCCGCCGAGTTCGAGCTGCCGCACGCCGCGCCGCTGCCCGACCTGCTGGACTCGATCCTCGCGGGCGGCCGCATCACGCTGTGCACGCAGTGCGCTGCCCGCCGGGAGATCACGGAGAAGGACACGCTGGAGGGCGTACGGATCGCGGGGGCCCAGGTGTTCGTCAGCGAGGCGCTGTCCGACGACGCTCAGGCGCTCGTGTACTGAGGTTCCGTGTGCCGAGGTTCCGTGCGCTCAGGTTCCCTGTACTGAGGTTCACCGGACACGACTGCTTTCCGATGGGAACGAGGCCTCGCCGGGCTCACCGCGCCGAGCCGTGCTCGGCGCGGCTCACGGCCGCCCGTCGTCGCCGCCGGGGCGGTGGTCGTCGCCGGTCTGCTGTCCGTAGTGCTCGAAGCGGCGCCAGCTGTCGTCCAGCGGCTCGTCGTCCAGCCAGCTGTCGTCGGGCACGTCCCACCAGTGGTCATCGGGTTCCCTGCGGTTCGCGACGATCGCGGCGACAGGCGGGATCACCATGGCGACCGCGCACATCCCGACGGCGGCCGGGACGGACCAGAGACGTACGACTGCCCAGGCCAGAACAAAGAGCCCCAGGCACAGCCCCATGAGGGCGAAGTACCGGCGACGGCGCCTTGCGTACATGCCTCCAGCGTACGACCGGGGCAGCGCGGAGGGCCGCACCCGCCGGGACATTCAGCCCCTGGGTACGGCCCTCCGGTCGTGCTGCGGTGTCGCGTCGTCAGACGGCGATGGCCACGTCGGCCGCCGCGCCCTGCTGGGCGACGACCGTACGGTCCGCGGTCGCGCCCGGCACGAGGGCGCGCAGCGTCCAGGTGCCAGGTGCCGCGAAGAAGCGGAACTGGCCCGTCGCCGAGGTCGGGACCTCGGCCGTGAACTCGCCGCCGCCGTCGAGGAGGCGGACGTAGCCCGAAACGGGCTCGCCGTCGCGGGTCACCGAACCCTGAATGATCGTCTCGCTCGCCACGTCAACTCCTGCCAGGTCCGGGCCGCCGGTCTTTGCTCCACACATACGGGTCTGTCCTTATTGGGTCGGGAGGGGGTCAGCTGTTGGCGCCGAGCTCGATCGGCACGCCGACGAGGGAGCCGTACTCGGTCCAGGAACCGTCGTAGTTCCGGACGTTCGGCTGGTCGAGCAGCTCGTGCAGCACGAACCAGGTGAGGGCCGACCGCTCACCGATGCGGCAGTAGGCGATGGTGTCCTTCGACAGGTCGACCTGCTCGGTCTCGTAGAGCTCCTTGAGCTCGTCGTCGGACTTGAAGGTGCCGTCGTCGTTGGCGTTCTTCGACCACGGGATGTTGCGGGCGCTCGGGATGTGGCCGGGGCGCTGCGACTGCTCCTGCGGAAGGTGCGCCGGGGCGAGCAGCTTGCCGCTGAACTCGTCGGGGGAGCGCACGTCGACCAGGTTGAGGTTGCCGATGGCGGCCACGGCATCCTCGCGGAAGGCGCGGATGGACGTGTCCTGCTCCTTGGCCTTGTAGGCGGTCGCGGCGCGCTCGGGCACCTCGACGACCAGGTCGCGGGAGTCGAGCTCCCACTTCTTGCGGCCGCCGTCGAGGAGCTTCACGTCCTGGTGGCCGTAGAGCTTGAAGTACCAGTAGGCGTAGGAGGCGAACCAGTTGTTGTTGCCGCCGTACAGGACGACGGTGTCGTCGTTGGCGATGCCCTTCCCGGACAGCAGCTTCTCGAAGCCCGCCTGGTCGACGAAGTCACGGCGCACCGGGTCCTGGAGGTCCCGCTTCCAGTCGATCCGGACGGCGTTCTTGATGTGGTTCTTGTCGTAGGCCGAGGTGTCCTCGTCGACCTCGACGATGACCACCTTCGGGTCGTCGATGTGGGCCTCGACCCAGTCGGCGTCGACGAGGACGTCGCTGCGGCTCATGTTGTTCTCCTCCGGGGCAGTTGCGGATGCGCGAGGGGTGCGGCGGCTGTGCGGTGGCACGTGGTCGTACGGGGGGCGCGCGACGTAGCGCGGCCGCTGCGGTGGAGCGGGACGGCCCCAAGGGGGCCTGCGGAAAGCGGGAGTCGGAGCTCCTGCTCAGAAGGTGCGACAGAGCATGGCGGCGACACGGCACAGGTCGACTGCCCGCCGCTTCGTGAGATCCGCCTGTCGCTTCATGGGTCCGATCGTAAGGACGCGCGGGTGTGTGTGTCACCGGCGTGTCGTATTCTGAGACAAGATTGTCCGCGATGTGAGATGCATGCTGAGCTCGACCCGCTCGGGTACGCCCGCCGGTGTCGGGCGGGAGGTTTCTCTTCTGATGTACGGACAAGCTGTCTCGCTCTGCGGACCGCTTTCCGGATCCGGTCCCCGCGGCTGCGCGCCGGGACGGACGGGCGGCTACCCCAGCTTCACCTGGGTGCCGACGACGGATATCTCGACACCGTTCGCGGTCGCCTCGACCTTGTCCAGCTTCAGGCCCTCCGGCAGGCCGCTGATCTCCCGGTCAAAGTCGATCTTCTCCCGGACCACCCTCTCCAGGCCGGGCAGTTGCGCGCCCGGGATCGCGTCCGCCCGCAGCCGGATGGTGTCACCGCCGGCGATGGCGACCGTGCTCACCACGCTGCGCTCGAAGGTTTTTCCGAGGACCGGGAGGGCGACCCGCCCGGTGACCTTGACCTGGCCCTTGCCCGCCTTGTCCTGACCGCCGTAGCCCACCGACACGCCCTCGCTCGCGGCCTTCGAGAGGTCCTGGTACGAGATGCGGGCGGTGCCGGTCGCGCGGGCCGCGGTGGCCGAGGAGAGGTTGTTCTCGAGCTTCACATCGTGCAGCTCGGCGGTCATCTCGGTGAGCCGGATCGTCCGCTCGCCCGTACCCGCCGTGACCCCGTCGAGGCTCATGTCGACCTCGTCCAGCTGCTTGCCCGCGACCTGGGTGAGAAAGGGGAAGCCCTTGATCGAGACCTCGGGCGCAGTGGAGAGCCCCTGGCTGCTCTGGATCTTCTCCGCCGCCTTGGACTCGGCCAGGCCGACGGCGAGGCGGTCGGCCGCCACGAACAGACCTCCCAGGACCACAGCGACGATCAGAAGTATTCGCACTCCGCGCATCGGACCGGTTCCCCACCCTCTCGATCGGACCCCCATCGCCCGTGAGCCTAACCGGCGGATCACGTGGCCGCGGCGGATCACGTGATCGGCCGGGTCACCCGATGGCGCGCCCCAGCACGTAGACGGCGGGTGCGGCCAACGCGAGCGGGAGGGCCACTCCGGCGGTCATGTGGACGAAGCGGGAGGGGTAGTCGTAGCTCGCCACGCGCAGTCCGATCAGCGCGCAGCCGCCGGCCGCCAGGCCGAGCAGCGCGCCGGACACCCCGATGCCCGTCAGCTCCCCGGCCGCGACACCGGCGCCCGCGGCGGCGATCAGCGCGACGGCGGGTGAGACGAAGGACGGCAGCGGCAGAGCGCGGGCGAGGGCCGCCGCGGCGACGCCGAGGGCGCCGACCACGACCGCGTCGGAGGACACCGCCGAGGCCGCGAGATGGCCCGCCGCGAGCACCGTGAGCGCGGCGGAGGCGACGCCTGCCGTCAGTGCGTAGAGCCGCTCGTCCGGTGAGCTGTGGTTGCGCAGCTGAAGGATGATCACCAGCAGGCACCAGACGCCGAGTGTGCCCAGCACCACGGTGGGGGCGTCGTCACGCCCCGTCGCGAGCAGGGCTGCATCGGCGGCGACGCCTCCCGCGAAGGCGAGAGCGATGCCCTGCCGGGCGGGCCACATGCCGTTGAGCCGGTACCAGCCGGCCGCGGTCAGGGCCTGGAGCAGGAGTACGGCGACGGCGAGCACGGGGGCCAGGGGCGCGGTGATCGCGAGCAGTGCGGCGAGCCCCGCGGTCAGCGCGGCGGGCTGCAGGCCGGGCGCGATGATCGGCGAGAGGCCCTCGGCACGCGCGCGTTGGGCCGGTGTGAGGACTGCGGCGGAGGTGCGGCGGGCCGCGAGCCGGGCGGCCGTACGGGCTCCGACGACCGAGTCGCCGGTCTCGTCCATGGGGTCCGTAGGGCGCGCGCCGTGGCCGTACGGGCCGTCCTGCCATCCGGGGACGGTACTCCCGGGCCCCTGTCCGCCGGCGGGGCCGTTCACCGGGCCGGCGCTCGCGGGGCTGTGCGTGCCGCTGTGCACGGGGCTCTGTCCGGGACCGCGCCCCGGGGGGTGCGCGGACATCCGGTGCGGGGCGCCCTGCGGCTGCCCGCGGTGGCCGCGCGGCGGGCGGGCGTAGCTGTCGGTGTGCCCGGCGGTCTGCTCCGGCGGCAGCGGGCCTGAGCCCTTCGGGGGCAGGTGGACGGTTTCGGCCGAGGCCGTGGACGGCGGCTGCTGGTGCGGCTGGTCACCGTGGGAGCCACCCTCCTGATAGGTCCGGCCCTGCCAGACCTGGGTCTGCGGGTCCTCGTACGGATGCCCGGCCGAGCCGTGGGGCTGCTGCGGCTGCTGCCAGGAGGCGCCTTCGGAGGCATGCGGAGGGTGCGGGGCCTGCCCGGCCTGCGGCGCGTACGGGTCGTACGGCGCGTACTGGTGGCGCGGGTCGTACGGCCGCTGCGGATCGCGGCCGTCGTACGGCTCGTGCGGCCCGAACGGGGTGTGCGGCTGGTCGCTCATGGTGTGGTGCTCACCCTCCTGCGAACGGCGGGAGCACCTCGACCGTGCCGCCCTCGGCCAGTGTGACGCTGCCATGGCTGCGGGTACCGACGGGGTCGCCGTCCACGAGGAAGGAGCAGCGGACGAGCACGCGTGCGAACTCCGGGCGCCCGGAGTGCCGTTGCCGCGCCGCTTCGAGGGCCTCGGCGAGTGTCGCCGCTTCGTACCCCTCCTCGGCGGTGCCCGCCGCGGCCTTGGCCGCGGCCCAGTAGCGGATGGTGCCCTTCGGGCCGTGGCCCGCGGCGGGGCTGCCCGCGGCCGTGGCCGCGGGGGCGCCTTCCTCCCGTGCGGCCTGCGCTGCGGCCATGGCGGGCTCCTGTCCTCGTGTCTTCGACGGCGTCGTGTCTTCTACGGCGTCCTGCGGATTCGCCGCCCTCCATCATGGCGGGTGCCGCCGACTTCCCGTGCGATGCCGGGGCTACCGCGCCGGTACCAGCCAGTCGGCGATACGGCGGAGCAGCTGCGGATCGGCCGCGTTTTCGGCGTGGCCCATCCCCTGTTCGATCCACAGCTCGGCCGCGCCGTCCGCCGCGTCGGCCAGGGAGCGGGGGTGGTCCAGCGGGAAGTACGGGTCCCGGTCGCCGTGGACGATCAGCATCGGGGTCGGGGCGATCAGCGGTGCCGCCTCGACCGGGGACAGCGGCACGGGGTCCCAGTCCTTGGAATGGATCCGGGTGCGCAGCCCGTAGCGCCCGATCAGCCGGCCCGCGGGCCGGCTGATCACCCAGTGCAGCCGCCGCATCGGCGCAGTCCCCCGGTAGTACCAGCGTGCGGGGGCGCTCACGGCGGCGACTGCATCGGTGTGCGCTTCTGTGCGCCCCCCTGGCGACATGCCGCCCCGCGGAGGGCTTGCGGGTGTCCCGGCGGGGCCCGTTTCCGGGAGCCCGCCCGGTGCCGTATCCGCTCCGCCGGAGCCGTCCGGCAGGTACAGCGCGGCGTGCCGGAGCACCACCGAGCCGCCCATCGAGAAGCCGACCGTCGCCACGCGCGCGTGGCCCAGCGACCGTGCCCAGCGCACCGCGGCCGCCAGATCGAGGACTTCCCGGTCGCCGACCGTGGAGCGCCCACCGGAGCGGCCGTGACCCCGGAAGGAGAACGTGACCACGGCCGCATGCTGCGTGAACGCCCGCGCCGCGCGCTGGACCGCGGGCCGGTCCAGGGAGCCGGTGAAGCCGTGCGCGATCACGATCGCCGGCCGGTTCGCGGCGCTGCCGGTCCCGTCCACCGCGCGCCCGTCGGTGTCACCGGAGGCGCCCTCTCCGGTGGCGGCGGACCCGCCGTCGGCAGCGGCCTGACCACCCGCCCACGGCTCGTACGCGGCCTCGATCCGTACGCCGTCGTCGGTCAGCAGGGAGGCCCTGCGGGGAGCGGCGCGGCCACCCGAGGTGATCAAGGGAACACGCGATCGCAAGGATTCGGTCTCCGGTCCGGAACTCATGTGGGCTATTCTTGCTCGGAAGAGGATCCGGGCAGCGAAGCCCCCGGGTCCTTTCGTGCTTTCAAGCGCCTGGAGCGCGGATGAGCACATTCGCGCTCCAGAGCGCGGAGCCGCAACCGTACAGAGCAGAGCCGCACACTCCCCCGGGCTCCGCCCGGGAGGTACCCCCACGCTGGGACCGAGGAGGAACCGACGCAATGGGCAAGCTAAGCGTGCAGGACCGTACGATCAGGACAGACGGGTACGACCCGACGACCGAAAGGGGCCGTCGATGAGCTCTCTCCTGCTCCTCACGAACGCCCTGCAGCCCTCCACGGAGGTACTGCCTGCCTTGGGCCTGCTGCTGCACGGTGTGCGCGTGGCTCCCGCGGAGGGCCCGGCGCTGGTGGACACCCCCGGCGCGGACGTGATCCTCGTCGACGGCAGGCGCGACCTCCCGCAGGTGCGGTCCCTCTGCCAGCTGCTGCGCTCCACCGGGCCCGGCTGCCCGCTGATCCTCGTCGTGACGGAGGGCGGGCTCGCCGCCGTCACCGCCGACTGGGGCGTGGACGACGTGCTGCTCGACACGGCCGGTCCGGCCGAGGTCGAGGCGCGGCTGCGGCTGGCGACCGGCCGTCAGCAGATCACCGCCGACGACAGCCCGATGGAGATCCGCAACGGTGATCTCTCGGTTGACGAGGCCACGTACAGCGCCAAGCTCAAGGGGCGCGTGCTGGACCTGACCTTCAAGGAATTCGAGCTGCTGAAGTACCTCGCGCAGCACCCGGGCCGGGTGTTCACCCGGGCGCAGCTGCTCCAGGAGGTCTGGGGCTACGACTACTTCGGCGGTACGCGGACGGTCGATGTCCATGTGCGGCGGCTGCGGGCGAAGCTCGGGCCCGAGCACGAGTCGCTGATCGGGACGGTACGGAACGTCGGATACCGGTTCGTGACGCCGGAGAAGGTCGAACGCGCGGCGGAACGCGCCGCCGAGGAGGCCAAGGCGAAGGCCGCGGCACGGGATGCGGCGCTGGGCGGCGGACAGGACGTGGGCCGAGGCAATTCCCGGGGCGTGACCGACGTCACCGGGGCGGCAGAGGCCAACGGCCGCTTGGAGGAGCGCGACGAGGCGCGGGGCAGCGTGCAAGCCTCCGCTGCGCGCCCCGCCAAGTGATGGGTCACCCCGCGTAGACTGCCGCGCGTGGCCAAGGTGACGCGTGACGATGTGGCAAGGCTGGCGGGGACCTCGACCGCGGTCGTCAGCTACGTCATCAACAACGGACCGAGGCCGGTCGCCCCGGCCACCCGCGAGCGGGTCCTCGCCGCGATCAAGGAGCTCGGCTACCGGCCGGACCGGGTCGCACAGGCGATGGCCTCGCGCCGTACCGACCTCATAGGAATGATCGTCCCGGATGCGCGGCAGCCGTTCTTCGCGGAGATGGCGCATGCGGTGGAGCAGGCGGCGGCCGACCGCGGAAAGATGGTCCTGGTCGGCAACTCCGACTACCTGGACGAGCGCGAGGTCCATTATCTGCGGGCTTTCCTCGGCATGCGGGTGGCAGGGCTGATCCTGGTCAGCCAGGGGCCCAGCGAGCACGCGGCAGCGGAGATAGACGCCTGGGACGCGCGGGTCGTGCTGCTGCACCGGCGGCCCGACGCGATCGACGACGTGGCGGTCGTGACGGACGACGTGGGCGGCGCGCAGCTCGCGACCCGGCACCTGCTGGAGCACGGTCACGCGTATGTGGCGTGCCTGGGCGGCGTCGAGTCGACGCCGACGATCGGCGACCCCGTGAACGACCACGTCGAGGGCTGGCGGCGGGCCATGCAGGAGGCCGGGCGGTCGACGGACGGACGGCTCTTCCAAGCGCCGTACAACCGCTACGACGCGTACCGGGTCGCTCTGGAGCTGCTCGCCGGGCCGGACCGGCCGCCCGCCATGGTGTGCGCGACGGACGACCAGGCGATCGGTGTGCTGCGGGCGGCGCGGGAACTGCGGATCGATGTGCCGGGGGAGCTGGCGGTCGCGGGCTTCGACGACGTGAAGGAAGCCGCGCTGACGGATCCGCCGCTGACGACCGTGGCGTCGGACCGGGAGGCGATGGCGCGGGCCGCGGTGGACCTGGTGCTGGACGACGGCCTCCGGGGGGTCGGATCGCGCAGGGAACGGCTCAGGCAGTTCCCCTCGGCGCTGGTGGTACGGCGCTCCTGCGGCTGCGGCTGACGGACCGCCCCGCCGACGGGGCGCCGCCGCGTTCTGCGGCCCCTGACGGCGGCGGGCCCGTCTGCCGTCGGTTGGCGGGCTGTGCGGCAACTGGCCGTCGCACAGGTTCTGTCGGGCTTCTCAGGTCGCACTCAGCCTGCTCTCATCCTGCGGCGGCACAGTTCGTGTCATGACCGAGAACAGTGCGTATCGAAGTCCCTCCGGCTCCGGGCCGTACGGCGCTCCGTACCCGCCGCCCGAGATGCCGCTCCCGGCGCGGCCCGGGTACGAGCCGCCCCTGACGGCTCCGGGCGGATTCGCGGTCCGGCCGGGCGGAGGCGCGGGCGGTGGACACGCCGGAGGGCCCGGTGGCGTCGGTGACCCGGGTGACTGGGGTGACCGGGGTGACGCGGGCGGGCCCGGCGACGGCCGGAGGCATCGGCGGGCGCGGCGGCCCGTGGCGCTGATCGCCGCCGTCGCCATCGCCGCGGCCGCCGTCGGTGGTGGTACCGCCCTGCTGGTCGAGAACCTCGCCGCCGGGTCGGGCGGCAGCGCCGTCGGCCCCGTGGCCTCCGGGACGAATGCCTCCGTCACCACCGGCGGAACGGTCTCGGGAGTCGCCTCCGCCGTCGGCCCGAGCGTCGTCGAGATCACCGCGACCTCGCCGACCGGGAAGTCCACCGGCTCCGGTGTCATCACGACGTCGGACGGCGAGATCCTGACCAACAACCACGTCATCTCCGGCGCTTCCTCCATCAAGATCAACTTCAGCAGCGGCAGAACCGCGGCGGCGAAGGTCGTGGGGACCGATGCCGACCTCGACATGGCCCTGCTCGAGGCGGACGGCGTCAGCGGACTGAAGCCGGCCGCGCTCGGTGACTCCGACAAGGTGAAGGTCGGCGACCAGGTCGTCGCCATCGGCTCACCCGAGGGCCTGTCCGGGACCGTGACCAGCGGGATCATCTCCGCGCTCGGCCGTGATGTGACCGTCCGGAAGGAGGGCGGGGAGGAGCAGGTGCCGCCCGGCGGTGGTGAGCGGTGGCCGTTCGAGTTCGGCGGCGGCCAGTACAACGGCGACGTGGGCTCCTCCACGACCACGTACAAGGCGTTGCAGACGGATGCCTCGCTCAACCCGGGCAACTCGGGCGGCGCGCTGGTCAATATGAAGGGCGAGATCATCGGCATCAACTCGGCGATGTACGCGCCCAGGTCGGGCTCCGGACCGGCCTCCAGCGGCGCGGGCAGCATCGGCCTCGGCTTCGCCATCCCGGTCAACGCCGTCAAGCAGATACTCGACGACCTGCGGGACGGCAGCGGCAGCTGACGTGGGCGGGAAGCAGATCCGGCGGGCGGCGGCTCACCCGGGCGCTCAGCAGATCCGGCGGGCGGTCGACATGGGCCGGCGGCGGACCGCGGCTGTGGCCGCAGCGCGCCGTACGCGCCCGGACGTCCCGCCCAGCGCCGCAGTCGGCCGCGCCCGCGGCGGCCGAGCGAGCCGACACGCCGCCCACCCGCCGCGTGCGACGCTGAGACGCAGTGACCGACAGCCCCGTGAGGTAGTCCACCGATGAATCCGCCCGAAGGCGACCACCGCATCCTGATCGTCGACGACGAGCCCGCCGTGCGCGAAGCGCTCCAGCGCAGCCTCGCCTTCGAGGGCTACGGCACCGCGCTCGCCGTCGACGGCCTGGACGCGCTGGAGAAGGTGGGCGCGTACGAGCCCGATCTCGTGGTGCTCGATGTGCTCATGCCGCGGATGGACGGGCTCACCGCCGCCCGCCGGCTGCGTGCCGCGGGCGTGACCCTGCCCATACTGATGCTGACCGCGCGCGACACCGTCGGCGACCGTGTCTCCGGGCTGGACGCGGGCGCGGACGACTACCTGGTGAAGCCGTTCGAACTGGACGAGCTGCTGGCCCGCATCCGCGCCCTGCTGCGACGCAGCTCGTACGCGGCCGTCGCCGGGATTCCCGGGCCGGAGGACCAGGCGTTGGTCTTCGGCGACCTCCGGATGGATCTCGCCACGCGCGAGGTCATGCGGGGCGCGCGGACGGTCGAGCTGACGCGCACCGAGTTCACCCTGCTGGAGATGTTCCTCTCGCATCCGCGGCAGGTGCTCACCCGCGAGCAGATCCTCAAGGCCGTATGGGGTTTCGACTTCGAGCCGAGCTCCAATTCGCTCGATGTGTACGTGATGTATCTGCGCCGCAAGACCGAGGCGGGCGGCGAGCAGCGGCTGGTGCACACAGTGCGCGGGGTCGGGTACGTGCTGCGCGGGGACGGCGGCTCGGAGTGACCATGGCACCACTGCGCCGCTTCAACCGGCTGCCGCTGCGCTCCCGGCTCGCGCTGCTCACCGCTGTCGCCGTGGCGGTCGCCGTCGCGGTGTCCGCCTTCGCCTGCTGGTTCCTGACGCGTAATCAGCTCCGCGACGAGCTGGACAACGCGCTGCGCAGTACCGTCATCCCGGCCGACTACGCGAATCTGATGCTGCGCAACTGCCAGGACTCCGACCCGACGACGAATCCGAAGGTGCTGCCGGGCAGTCCCAGCGGGCAGGTCGTGCTGGCGGGCGGCGAGCGCTGTGTGGGGCCCAACTCGCAGCCGGTCGAGGTCCAGGACGCGGACGCGGAGGTCGCCGCCGGCCTGCGGGAGGAAGTCCTGCACGACGGCGCGACGGAGAGCGGTCAGGAGGTGCGGGTGCTGACCAAGCGGGCCGGCCCGGCCGGCACCGCCGTGTCGATCTCCCGGCCGCTGAGCGAGATCGACAGCACCCTCAACACCCTCGCTCTGCTGCTGGCGGCCGTGGCCGGGGTGGGTGTGGTCGGGGCGGCGACGGCCGGTCTGTGGATCGCGCGGGCCGGGCTCAAACCGGTGGACCGGCTCACCGGCGCGGTCGAGCACGTGGCCCTCACGGAGGACCTGGAGGTGCGCATCCCGGTCGAGGGGGAGGACGAGATCGCCCGGCTGTCGCAGTCCTTCAACTCCATGACGGCGGCGCTGGCCTCCTCGCGGGACCGGCAGCAGCAGCTGATCGCCGACGCGGGGCACGAGCTGCGCACCCCGCTCACGTCGCTGCGCACCAACATCGAGCTGCTGGTGCGCAGTGAGGAGACCGGGCGGGCGCTCCCGGCCGAGGACCGGCGCGCGCTGCTGGCCTCGGTCAAGGCGCAGGTCGTCGAGCTGGCCGCGCTCATCGGTGATCTGCAGGAGCTGTCCCGGCCGGACGCCGCGGCCGGCGGCGGGCGGCTGGAGATCGTGGCGTTGCACGAGATCGCGGACCGGGCGGTGGAGCGGGCCCGGCCGCGCGGATCGGGGCTGACGATCGCGGCCGCGCTGGAGCCCTGGTACGTACGGGCCGAGCCGGCGTCGCTGGAGCGGGCCGTGGTCAATCTGCTCGACAACGCCGTGAAGTTCAGCCCTTCGGGTGGTGTGATCGAGGTCGGGCTCAGAAGCGGGGAGCTGACCGTACGGGACCACGGACCGGGGATCCCGGCCGACGAGCTTCCCCATGTCTTCGAACGCTTCTGGCGCTCGCCGTCGGCCCGCAGCCTGCCGGGTTCGGGCCTCGGACTGTCGATCGTGGCCCGAACCGTCCAGCAGACGGGCGGGGCGATCGCGCTGAGGGCGGCTGAGGGCGGCGGCACGGTCGCGTCGGTCCGGCTCCCCGGGGCGGGCACCCCGCCGCCCGCATAGGCGCGCGCCCCCGCCCTGGCGGGGGCGGGGGCGGGCAGGCTGTGGGCCGCGCAGGCCGTGGTCGGCGGGCGCAGCCGGTCGCGCAGGGAGTTGGTCGCGCAGGCCCTGGGTCAGCGGCCGCCGTGTTTCTTGGCCCCGTCACCGAAGGGCAGATCCATTCCGGACAGATCGGCGCGGATGCCGTCCTGCTCGACCGAGATGTTCTGCAGCCGTACGTAGCCGGGGACGTCCGGCAGCTCGAAGGAGAGCGACAGCCGCTCCGACAGCTCCGGCTGCGTCAGCTTCGTCAGACCCGAGACCAGTCCCGGGTCGATCCCCACCTTCTTCAGCAGCCAGGGATGCTCGGCGACGACATCGACGAGATTGAGCCGCATCACCTTGTCCACGAAACGCGGCGCACCGGTGATCCGGCTCAGCCGCTTCTCGTTGCGCAGCGTCTCCTTCACGGCCTCCGGCGGCACGCCGACCCGCTTGGCCAGCGCGGGAACGGACAGCAGCGCCTTCGCCTGCGCCGCGTCCTTGCGGACCCGGTCCGCCGCCTTGCGGGTGAGCCGTAGCCCGTCGTCCGCCTTCTTGCCGGGCCGGAAAGTGGCCACATCGGAGATATCCAGCCGCATACCGGTGATATCGGTCTCGATGCCCCGTCCGCCCGTGCGGCGGATGTGCGCCTCGGCCCGCATGCGCAGCTCATGACCCGCGACGGGCAGCTTCCCGACGGCGAGCACCGAGGCGCGTCCCTTCTCGGTGAACTTCACCTGCGAGGAGCCGAGTTCCCGGTTGAGGTCGTCGAACGACAGCAGCACATTGCCCTGCATCCGCCCGATGATGGCGCCGCGTATGGAGGTGGGCAGGCCATTGCCGGTGAGCCGTACGTCGGAGGCCGTGGCCTCCACCTTCGCCAGCGAGACGCGGTCCGCGGCGACATCCGGAATGGCGACGTCGACCTTGTCCAGGCGCTTGTCGTACATCTGGGTCAGGAAGGGGAATCCGTGGATCGTCACCTCGGGTTCCGCGGCCAGATGGAGGGAGTCCTTCAGCTTCTCCTGCGTCTTCTCCTCCGCGTACAGCGCGGCCCAGCGGTCGGTGACCGCCAGTAACGCGGTGCAGACGAGGACGGCGACGAGGGCCTTGACCGCGATCGGCAGCGCGCCGAATCTGCCGCGCCTGCCGCGCCGGTGATTGGGCGGGGCCCACTCCTCGTCGTCCTCCACGCGCAGCCCGAGGCCCAGCGGATCGTCGTCGTCCGGGCCGGGCTCGGAGTCGTACCCGTCGTGGTGCAGCGAGTCGGGACCCGGGGCGTACCTGTGGTCGTCCTCGGGGTCGGCAAGCGCTGCCAGGTCGTCGTAGGGGTTGCGCCGCGCCGCGTCGTAGTGGGGCGGATTCTGTTGTGGAGCCATGCGTGTGGGGGGTCGCATCGGGACATCCGACCACAGTGTCTACCCTGGAACGCAAGTCCTACCGTCGCTGGACGGAGAATGGGCGCAATCTCACTCCCCCATGCTGTCGCGCACGCGACAGCATGGGCCGCGCTACGGGCACGAATTCCGCCCCTGGCAAGGAAGTTGATCGACCCCGTACGGAACGCGCGGGGGTACGCGTACGGCCCGGCGGGTCGTTCCGCCGGGCCGTCGCGTTGTGCCTTGTGCGCCGGGTGCGTGTGAACTCCGCCGCCGTGGCGGCTGGTTCACGGATGGTTACCGGCTACTTCACGACCGTGATCCGGTCGGCCTTCGGCGGAGCCAGCGGGGCGGAAGCAGAGGAGTGCGCGGCGAAGTAGGCCGTCAGCGCGTCCAGGTCCGACGTGCCGACCAGCTTGTTCCTGCCCTCCTTGAAGACCGGGAAGCCATCCCCACCGCCGGAGAGGAACTCGTTCATCGCCACCCGGTAGGTCTTGGCCGGATCGATCGCGGCACCGTTCAGCTTCACCGAGTCCGTGACGATCCGGGCCGCGCCCGACTTCGTGGTGTCCAGGGTGTAGCTGAAGCCCCTGGAGACCTGGAGGATCTTCGGTGAGGCCTCGTTGGGGCCGCTGACCTGCTGCTGGAGCGCGGTGATCAGCTGCGCGCCGGTGAGGTCGACCGCGGTCATCATGTTGGTGAACGGCTGCACCGTGAAGGCCTCGCCGTACGTCACGACGCCGTCCCCCTCGCTGCCCGACGCCTTGTGGACGAGGTCGGAGCGGATGCCGCCGGGGTTCATCAGGGCGATCTGCGCGCCGCCCTTGTCGGCCGGGGCCATCGCCTCCAGCTGTGCGTCGCCGATCACGTCGCCGAGCGGCGACTCGTACGCCCCCGCGCCGCGGCCCGGGATGTCGGCGGCGATGTGGCCGACCGGCTTGTTGGCGACCGGTGCGGCCAGCTTGTTCCAGCGCTGGATCAGCGAGGTCATGTCGGCCGCCTTGGGCTGGTCGCGCCGCACGACGTGGTTGGCCGACTCGACACTGGTGCGCACGATGTCGCGGGTGCGGCGGTCGTAGGTGAGCGTGGTGTCCGTGTAGAGCTTGCCGAACGAGGACGCCGAGGTGACCATGCGCGGCTTGCCGGACGGGTCCGGGACGGTGCACACGTACGCCTGGTGGGTGTGGCCGGTGACCAGCGCGTCGACCTTCGGCGTGATGCCCTTGGCGATGCCGACGATGGGGCCGGAGACACCGTCTCCCTGGCCGGGGCTGTCGCAGTTGTAGTTGTACGCGGTGCTCGCCGGGGCGCCGCCCTCGTGGATGAGGGCCACGATCGACTTCACGCCGCGCTTGTCCAGCTCCTTGGCGTACTTGTTGACCGTCTCGATCTCGTCGTGGAACTTCAGGCCCTTGACGCCCTCGGCCGAGACGATGTCCGGGGTGCCCTCCAGGGTCACGCCGATGAACCCGATCTTCACCCCCCGGTGCTTCCACACGGTGTACGGCCTGAGGATCGGCTTCCCGGTCCTCTCATCGGTGACGTTGGCGGCGAGATAGGGGAAGTCGGCGCCCTGGAAGACCTTTCCGTCCTGGTAGCAGCCGTCCTTGGGGTGGCAGCCGCCCTTCTGCATGCGCGTGAGCTCGGCCCGGCCCTCGTCGAACTCGTGGTTGCCGACGCCCGTCACGTCGAGGTCGAGCTTGTTCATCGCCTCGATGGTCGGCTCGTCGTGGAAGAGGCCGGAGATGAGCGGGCTCGCGCCGATCATGTCGCCGGCGGCCGCGGTGACGCTGTACGGACTGCCCTTGCGGGCGGTGCGCAGCGAGGTCGCCAGGTACTCGGCACCACCTGCGTCGATCTTCTCGGTGCTGCCGTCGGGGTGCTGATGGGTGACCTGGCCGGAGGATCCGGCGGGCGGCTCGAGGTTGCCGTGGAAGTCGTTGAAGGAGAGCAACTGCACGTCGACGGTGCGGCCGTGGTGGCGGCCGTGGCCGCGCTCGGAGCTGTTCGCCCCGGCCGGTATGGCCGCGGACAGCACACCGGCCGCAGCGGCCAGCACCGCGATGGTGGCCGTCAACCGGCGGGCGCGCCGCCGCCGTTGAGGTGTCGCTGACATGAGTTCCCCTTCGTGGACAGCGAGTAGAAGTGGTGACAGTGGTCGAGTCGACGGCAGCCTACGGTCAACGCGCGTAGCGTGTCAGGACTGGAGGGGTAACGAGCGGGTTGCGGGCGCATGGCGGTCACCCTTTCGGCGCACACCGGTCCGTAGGTCGAGGCGCGGAATGACGGAGCCCGGGTCGTGCGCGCCGCACATCGCAGAACACCGGCCGCCCGGATGGGCAACGTTTCTCGACGCGGACCCGCACGCGGACTCGGACGAGGACGAGGACGAGGAAGCGGACATGAAGGCCGCCCGGCGTAACGGGCGGGCCGTAGGCTCTGGGCATGAGCAACGTGGTGGACGGGACGGGAGCGGTGCGAAAGATCGAGGTTCTCGACGCGGTGACGCCCGAGACGGCGCGCGCCGTGATGGAGCTGCTGGAGGAGGCCGCACGGGTCGACGGGCAGCAGGCCGTGTCCGAGCAGGGCCGGCTGCAACTGCGCGGCGGGCGCCGCGAGGGCGTAAGGCACCTGCTGCTGCACGAGCGGGACGGCGACGGCGGTTCCACGCTCGCCGGATACGCGCAGCTGGAGGTGACGGACCCGGTGGAGGCGCCGGCCGCCGAACTGGTCGTGCACCCCGCGCACCGCGGGCGGGGTCACGGCCGGGCGCTCGGTGGCGCGCTGCTCGAAGCGTCCGGCAAGCGGCTGCGGATGTGGGCGCACGGCGGGCACCCGGCGGCCCGGCATCTGGCACAGGTGCTGGGGCTTTCGCTGTTCCGGGAGCTGCGCCAGATGCGCCGGCCGCTCGCCGGTCTCGCGCTCGAGGAGCCGGTGTTGCCGGCGGGCGTGACCGTACGGACATTCCGCCCCGGGCAGGACGACGCCGCGTGGCTCGCCGCCAACGCCGCCGCCTTCGCGCACCATCCCGAGCAGGGGTCACTGACCCAGCGGGATCTCGACGACCGCATGGCGGAGGCGTGGTTCGACCCTGAGGGCTTCTTCCTCGCCGTGGAGGGGGAGCGGATCGCCGGCTTCCACTGGACCAAGGTGCATGCGAACGAGCAGCTGGGTGAGGTGTACGTGCTCGGTGTCGTGCCGGGAGCGCAGGGCGGCGGCCTGGGCAAGGCGCTGACCACGATCGGGCTGCGGCATCTCGCGGCCACGGGGATGCCGACCGCGATGCTCTACGTCGACGCGGACAACGCCCCGGCCGTGCGGGTCTACGAGCGGCTCGGGTTCGTCACCCACGAGACTGATCTGATGTACCGCACCGAGACATGAGGACGGACGGGCACTGACCGGAGGGGCCGCCCCGCCCGGACAGGATTCGACCGGACAGGATTCGACCGGACTGCTCGGGGCGGACGTGCTCCGGTCGGATGTGCCCTGAGCGGCCAGGCCCTGTGGGGAGCGCGCGCCCGGGGCCGTTCCGCGTGTCTGCCGGGTTGGCGTCCGGCAGACACCCGGGCACTGTTCAGCCGGCGTGCTGCTCGCGCCATTCGCGCGCCAGAATCGCGTACACGAGCTCGTCGGACCACTCGCCGTCGAGGAATTCGTTCTCCCTGAGATGTGCTTCGCGCCGCATGCCCAGCCGCTTCAGCACCCGGGCGGAGGCGGTGTTCCGGGCGTCGAGGCGGCCGCAGATCCGGTGCAGTCCGAGCTCCTCGAAGCCCAGGCGCAGCAGCTCCCGGGTGGCCTCGGTGGCGTAACCCCGGCCGCCGTACTCCGGATTGAACGCATAGCCGACCTCGCCCTGGCGGTGCTCCGCGCTGGTCCAGAAGAACGAGGAGTCGCCCACCAGTTGCCCGGTCTCCCGTACGACGACCGCGAGGTTCAGTACGTCGCCCCCCTCGGCCAGCGCCGTCAGCGGGATGTTCTTCTCCAGGCGCGCGCGGCTCTCGGCCTCGCTGAGCGGCCCCCAGTACAGGTAGCGCGTGACATCCGCGCGTGACTGGTAGGCGAAGAGCGCGTCGAAGTCATCGGGCCGCAGGGGGCGGATGTCCAGCCGTTCGGTCCGTATCGGGTAGTCGGGTGTCAGCATGAGCGCCAGCGTACGGAGCGCCGGGCCCTCGGACCGCTGCATTTGCGCTGCTCCAGCCCCTCCGGCCCCTCTTACCGGGCCCTCCGGCCCCCCGCCGCGGGCCGCGCTCGCCGAACCGGATGGACCGCTTCCGGTGAGCCGGGCCGACCGGGCAGGATGGGACCGCGCCGGTCGCCGCCTTCACGGGCAGAGGATTTCGCGGTGCGGGCGCCGTCACCCGATCGGCAGCGTCGCCGCCCGGCGGGTCCCCCCCGGGGGGTAGCGTCCCGATTGCCTGTCCGCCATGTGCGCTTTACCGGCGATTCACAGACCCTTGCGAACATCGCTGAATGCAGCCCGCTGTGCCGAAAGTCCCCACCAGACGGCTCTGTGCCGCTCCTCCGCCGCCTTCAACGCAGCTTTCCGATCTTTCCGACGCGCCGCAGGGCGCCGGCACGCGGAACAATGAGGACATGAACGAGTCCAGCGCTCCGGTACCGGTCCAGCACCCGCAGCCGTCGGTCGGCTCCATCGCCGCGCACCGGCCGCACACCGTGGCCGCGGCCGTCTCCGACCTGGAGCCCGACCTCGACGCCGACCTCGACGGGTACGAGGAGGACGGCGCCGGCAGCGAGCTGCCCCAGGGCCGCTTCCTGGACCGGGAGCGCAGCTGGCTGGCCTTCAACGAGCGGGTGCTGGAGCTCGCCGAGGACCCGGCCACCCCGCTGCTGGAGCGGGCGAACTTCCTGGCGATCTTCGCGAGCAACCTGGACGAGTTCTTCATGGTCCGGGTCGCCGGTCTGAAGCGACGGATCGCGACCGGTGTCGCCACCCGCTCCGCCTCCGGGCTCCAGCCCCGCGAGGTGCTGGACCTGATCTGGACGCGCTCCCGCGAGCTCATGGCCCGGCACGCCGCCTGCTTCCAGCAGGATGTCCTCCCGGACCTCGCCGACCAGGGCATCCACATGATCCGCTGGACCGATCTGACGGAGAAGGAGCAGGCCCGGCTGTTCAGCCTCTTCCGGCAGCAGATCTTCCCGGTGCTGACGCCGTTGGCCGTGGACCCCGCGCACCCGTTCCCGTACATCTCGGGTCTGTCACTGAACCTCGCGGTCGTCGTACGGAACCCCGTCAGTGGTCATGAGCACTTCGCGCGGGTGAAGGTGCCGCCGCTGCTCTCCCGCTTCCTCGAGGCCTCGCCGCAGCGGTATGTACCGCTGGAGGACGTGATCGCGGCGCATCTGGAGGAGCTCTTCCCGGGGATGGAGGTGCTCACCCACCACATGTTCCGGGTCACCCGCAACGAGGACCTGGAGGTGGAGGAGGACGACGCCGAGAACCTCCTGCAGGCTCTGGAGAAGGAGCTCATGCGGCGGCGCTTCGGGCCGCCGGTGCGGCTGGAGGTCGAGGAGTCCATGGCCCCGGAGGTCCTGGACCGGCTGGTCCGCGAGCTGAAGATCTCCGAGTCCGAGGTGCACCCGCTGCCCGGCCCGCTCGACCTCACCGGTCTGTTCGGCATCGCCAAGCTGGACCGGCCCGAGCTCAAGTTCCCGAATTTCGTCGCCGGTACCCACCGTGACCTCGCCGAGGTCGAGTCCGCGTCCGCGCCCGACATATTCGCGGCTCTGCGCGAGCGGGACGTCCTGCTGCACCACCCGTACGACTCCTTCTCCACGTCCGTGCAGGCCTTTCTCGAGCAGGCCGCCGACGACCCCGACGTGCTGGCGATCAAGCAGACGCTCTACCGCACCTCGGGCGACTCGCCGATCGTGAACGCCCTGATAGACGCGGCCGAGTCCGGCAAGCAGGTGCTCGTCCTCGTCGAGATCAAGGCACGCTTCGACGAGCAGGCCAACATCAGGCGGGCACGGCGGCTGGAGGAGGCGGGCTGCCATGTCGTCTACGGCCTGGTCGGTCTGAAGACGCACTGCAAGCTGTCGTTGGTCGTCCGGCAGGAGGGCGAGAATCTGCGCCGCTACAGCCATGTCGGCACCGGGAACTACCACCCGAAGACGGCCCGGCTGTACGAGGACCTGGGGCTGCTGACCGCGGACACGCAGGTGGGGGCGGACCTCTCCGATCTCTTCAACCGGCTGTCCGGCTACTCGCGGCGTGAGACCTACCGCCGTCTGCTGGTGGCGCCCAGATCGCTGCGCGACGGCCTGGTCCAGCGGATCAACAAGGAGGCCGCGCACCACCGGGCCGGCCGCCCCGCGTATGTCCGTATCAAGGTCAACTCGATGGTCGACGAGGCCGTCATCGACGCCCTGTACCGGGCGTCCGAGGCGGGCGTTCCCGTGGACGTCTGGGTGCGCGGCATCTGCGCGCTGCGGCCGGGCGTCCCCGGGCTGTCGGAGAAGATTCGGGTCCGCAGCATCCTCGGCCGGTTCCTGGAGCACTCGCGGGTCTTCGCCTTCGCGGGCGGCGGCGAGCCCGAAGTCTGGCTCGGCAGCGCCGACATGATGCACCGGAACCTTGACCGCCGTATCGAAACCCTGGTGCGCGTCGCCGACCCCGCCCACCGGGCAGCCCTCGGCAGACTGCTCGAGACCGGTATGTCCGACAGCACCGCCTCCTGGCACCTCGGCCCGGACGGCAACTGGACGCGGCACGCGATGGATGCGGACGGGCAGCCGTTGCGGAACGTGCAGGAGATGCTCATTGACGCCCGGAGGCGCCGGCGTGGCCCAGCGACACCTTGACCCTGCCGGCGGCCTCGGGGACGGACGGGGGACCCGCAGCGACCCGGGCCACGGAGACTTGGGCCCCGAGTCCGGCCCGCACCCGCGCCCGGACGGCGAGACCACGGCCAGGACGGCCACCGAACGCACGGACCCGGCGCGTGACCGTGACCGGGCGCGTGACCGTGACCTGGCGGGTGGCCGTGACCTGGCGGGTGAACGTGAACCGGTGGGCGAGCGGGACCCGGCGGCTGACCGTGACCGCGCGGACCGGGGCGGTCCGTCCGCACCCGGCAGCCCGGAGGCATCGGCACAGGGGACGCGCGTGATGGTCACGACCCAGCGCCCGCGCGGCCCGGAGGAACCATCGGCCGGGGGACAGGCCCCGGCCCTCACCGCCCGCGACGTGCTGGCCGGATATCTGCACACCCAGGCCGCCGAGTTCCTGCGCAGCCTGCGGCTGCACCGGGAGAGCGGCGCGGAAGCGGGCGAGGCGGTCGAGGCGGCGCGCCAGCTGCGCCGCTCCGCGCGGAGGATCAGCGGCGCGCTGCACACCTTCCGGCCGCTCACCGACACGGCGTGGTCCGACCCGCTGTGCGCGGAACTGGTCTGGCTGTCGGGCGTGCTCGCCCGTGAGCACGCGTACGCGGCGCGGCTGGCGCGCCTGCGGGGCGCCCTGCACCGGCTTTCCGGAGCGGACTCGGTCGCGGGTGCCACGGGTGCCGCACCCGGGCGTACGTCTGCGGACGGGTACGACCAGCAGGAGTACGCAGCGCGGGCACGTCTCGAGGAGGCTGTGTGCGCTGCGGAACGCGTGCCCAAGGGCGGCGGCGAATCCGACGCACGGAGCGCACAGGACGGGCAGGACGGGCAGGCCCGGCAGGACAGACGGAACGCGCGGGATGTACGGAGCACGCGGGACGCTCAGAGTGCCCGGGACCGGGACCGTGAGCCCCGGGCGGCGCGCAGCCGTGAGTCCGCGCAGCGCGTCGCCGACGGTGCGGCTCGGGCCTCGTCCCCTCTCCCCGGTGCGGTCGGCGCCACCGAAGGGGAGCCGGGTCGGGACACCACCACCGGCAGTCCGGCGGATTCCGGCAGCGTGACACGTCCCGCGGAGGGCTCGGGCCCGGCCGCCGGGGCCGCGACGACCTCGCCGGGCGGCGCGCTCACCGTCGGCGCCGCGCGCGCCGGAGCCCTCCTGGAGCGGCAGCTCACGCTCGCCAGGACCCGGGCGCACTCCGCCGCGCTCCAGGCACTCGGCTCGTCCCGCTTCCACGCCGTCGCCGACGCGGTGGCCGTACTGGCCTCCGAGGCGCCACTCGATCCGAAGACCGCGGACGGCCCGGCCGAGGAGGTGCTGGGGCCGCTGGCCGAGCAGGTGCACCGGCGGCTGGAGGAGGCGGTCGACGGGCTGCCGCTGGGCCGAGCCGGGTACCCGTACAACGCGGAGGCGTTGGTCCACGGCCTCGCCGCCACCGCGGCGGCCGACGCGCCGCCCGCGGCCGAGCAACAGGACGCTCCCTGGCACCAGGTGCGGCTGCTGGTGCGGCTGCGCCGGTACGCCCAGGAGGTGCTGGACGCGGCGGCCGCCGACGGGCCGGCCGGTGACGAACCCACGCTGAGCGTCCGGCTCTACAGCGTCGCGCAGGCGCTGGAGCGGCACCGTGACGCCGCCGAGGCCGCGGCCGCCGCGGCCTCCGCGGCCCGTACGCCGCGGATCGCCCCCGCGACGGCGTACGCGCTCGGCGTCCTCCATGCCGACCAGCGGCACGACGTCGAGGCGGCCCGCTTCGCCTTCGGCCGGCTCTGGCAGCGAATTGCGGTGAATGCCTGATGGACGACGGCAGGGACTGCGGAGCCATCCGGGCGGCGGGATGCGTGCTGTGGCGGCGTTCCCCGCACCCGGAGCAGATCGAGATCGCGCTCGTGCACAGGCCGAAGTACGACGATTGGTCGCACCCCAAGGGGAAGCTGAAGAGCCGTGAGGGCCCGGTGCAGGGCGCGCTGCGGGAGGTGCACGAGGAGACGGGCTTCGACTGCGTACTGGGCGCTGCGCTGCCCACCGCCTACTACCCGGCGAGAGGGCGCCCCAAGGAGGTGCGCTACTGGGCCGCGGAGGCCACGGACGGACACTTCGTGCCCAATCGTGAGGTGGACCGCCTCACTTGGCTGGCCCCCTCCGCGGCGCGCCTCCGCCTCACCCATGAGCGCGACCGCGCCCTCGTCGACGACCTGCTGAACGCCCTGCACATGGCCTGAGCGGGGCTCGGGACGCGCCCCCGGGAATGCGCCGCGCGGGCTGTCGGGGCGAGGGCCACTCGCCGGATCCGGCCCCGACCCGACCCCGACCCTGCCCCGACCGACCGACCGAGACCTGGAACCGGGTGCCGAGCAGGACCCCCCTGCCCGAGCCGCCCACGTCGAACACCGCGCCCACAGCACGCCTCCTGGGACTCAGCGGCGGCGCCGCAGCGACTTGTCGGCCAGCGACGGCGGCACGTAGTAGCTGTCCGCCGGGTTCAGGTCCGTACCCGGCGGCACGATCTCGTCGATCCGGTCCAGGACGTCCTCGCTCAGCTCGGCGTCCACGCCCTCCAGCGTGCTCTCGAGCTGGGCGAGCGTCCGTGGCCCGATGATCAGCGAGGTGACGGCCGGGTGGGACCGTACGAACGCCATCGCCAGGTGCGGCAGCTTCAGGCCCGCCTCCTCCGCCAGCTGTGAGAGCTTGCCGACGGCTTCCAGCTTGCGGGCGTTCTCCGGCAGCGCCGGGTCGAACTTGTGCTGTTCCAGCGCGGCCCGGCCGCCGGCCTTCAGATCGATGTCCGAGGCCTTTCCGTACTTGCCGGAGAGCCAGCCCGCGCTCAGCGGGCCCCAGGTCAGCACGCCCATGCCGTAGCGCTGGGCGGTCGGCAGCACAGCGGCTTCGACACCGCGCGCGAGGATCGAGTACGGCGGCTGCTCGGTGCGGAAGCGGAGGTGTCCGCGCCGCTCCGCCGTCCACTGGGCCTCGACGATCTGCTCGGCTGGGAAGGTCGAATGGCCGATGGCCCGCAGCTTGCCCGCCCGTACCAGGTCCGAGAGCACGGACAGGGTCTCGTCGATATCGGTGGCCGGGTCCGGCCGGTGGATCTGGAAGAGGTCGATGTGATCGGTGCCGAGGCGGCGGAGGCTGTTCTCGACCGCCCGGGTGATCCAACGACGTGAGTTGCCGCCGTCGTTGGCGTCCGGTCCCATCGAGCCGTGGGCCTTGGTCGCGAGCACGATGTCGTCGCGGCGGCCCTTGATCGCCTTGCCGACGATCTCCTCCGACTCGCCCTGGCTGTAGACATCCGCGGTGTCGATGACGTTGATGCCCGCGTCCAGCGCGCGGTCGACGATCCGCAGCGACTCGTCGTGGTCGTTGTTGCCCCAGGCGCCGAACATCATCGCGCCAAGTGCGTACTCACTGACCGAGATACCGGTTCCGCCGAGTGTCCTGCGCTTCATAGGAGTTCTGCCTCCGAATAGGGCTTCATAACGGCTGCATGCGGCTTCACACATGACGTGGCTGTGTGACTCCCACCCTCCGGGCCGTACGAAGCGGGGACCAGGCCCGGCCCAACCCGGGTCTGCCAGGACCACCTTCGCCGACCGATAATGGAATGGTGCATGCGGAAGCGGAGATCAGCTCGTTCCTGAAGGCGCGGCGCGCCGCGCTCGACCCGGATGAGCTCGGGCTGCCGGACGGCGCGACCCGCCGCCGGGTCAGGGGCCTGCGCCGGGAGGAGGTCGCCCAGCTGGCCGGGATCAGCGTCGACTACTACACCCGTATCGAGCAGGGCCGGAGCCGCAACATCTCGGACTCGGTGCTGGACGCGGTCGCGCGGGCGCTGCGGATGACCGCGGCCGAGCACACGTATCTGCGCAACATCGCGCTGCCGAGGCGGCGCAGCGCGGATGATGAGCCCGCTTCCGCGCAGCGGGTCCGGCCCGAGGTCCGCCGGCTGCTCGACGCTGTCGACGGCACGGTCCCGGCCTTCATTTACGGGCGGGGCCTGGACATGCTGGCCTGGAACAGGCTCGGCGGCCTGGTCTGCTTCGGCTACGGCCCGGTTCCGGGTCCGGAACCGGTGCCGAACGGCGCTCTGCTGGTGTTCCTCGACCCGGACGCCCGGACCTTCTACCCGGAGTGGGACCAGATCGCGCAGGAGACGGTGGCGGTGCTGCGGGCGGAGGCCGGGCGCCATCCCGAGGACCCGCGGCTGAACCGGATTCTCGGCGAACTGCATGAGCGGAGCGACATCTTCCGTCGGCTGTGGGAGGAGCAGGCGGTCCGGGAGCGGTACAACGGTGTCAAGCGGATCATGCATCCGGCAGTCGGCGAACTGAACCTGACGTACGAGACGTTCCGGCTACCGGTGGACCCCGACCAGGTGCTGTGCACCTACATCGCGGAGCCGGGGACCGCGACGGCCGACGCCCTGCGGCTGCTTGCCGCGGCGGGGCGCGAGGCCGGCAGCCTCGCGAGACAGGGTCCTACGGGCGGACGGTGATCCGGCAGCCCTGTCGCCGTGCGGTCGGTCGGGGCGGACCCACCGGATCCCCACCGGATCACGGAATGACGGGGGTCGGGCGGGGGACGACGGGATGGGGGGATGTCGGGACAGCCGGATGACAGGACGGCCGGATGACGTGATGACCGGCCGCTTATGCCAGGCGGTCAAGCCATCTGCCATCGGGGCACGGGACCACGCGTCGCTTGACCGGCTGGCCGAGCCACCCGCCGCTGAGTCACCGGGTCACCGGGTCACCGGGGCTTGACCGGCCGGCCGAGCCACCCGCGGCCTGAGTCACCGGGTCACCGGGTCACCGGGCCGGATCACCGGCATCACCGGCATCACCGGCATCACCGGGTCAGGCGTCGCGCGGCGCCAGGGCTTCCCACCGGACCGTGACCTCGCCCTGCCGCCAGCGGGCCGGACCGTCGATGATGGGCCAGTCCCCGGACAGGGCGCGTACGGCGTGGATCCAGCGCTGCCGGGCGCCCAGCGCGGCGAACGGCGCCGCGGCCGCCCAGGCACGGTCGAACTCGCTCAGAAACGCATGCACGGACTCGCCCGGCACATTCCGGTGGATCAGCGCCTTGGGGAGCCGTTCCGCCAGGTCGGAGGGGTGTGCGAGCGAGCCGAGCCGGGTTGCGAAGGTGACGCTGCGCGCCCCCTCGGGGCCGAGCGCGACCCATACGTGCCGCCGCCCGATCTCGTCGCAGGTCCCCTCGACGAGCAGCCCGCCGGGCGCCAGCCGGGCGCACAGCCGCTCCCATACGCCCCGGACCTGGGCCTCGTCGTACTGACGGAGCACATTGGCCGCCCGGATCAGCACCGGCCGCCGGCCCGCGGGGAGCGGGATCTCGAAGCCCCCGTGGGCGAACACCAGCCCGTCGCGCTCGTAGCGGCGTGCGGCCTCGACCCGGACCGGATCGATCTCGATGCCGACCACCCGGGCGTCCGGCCGTACGGTGCGCAGCCGTCCCAGCAGCTCGACGGCGGTCCACGGGGCGGCCCCGTACCCGAGGTCGACGGCGACCCCGTCCCGGTCCCGCCGCACCGCCCCGCCGTGCGCGGCGGCGATCCACCGGTCCATGCGCCGCAGCCGGTTCGGGTGGGTGGTCCCGCGAGTCGCCGTCCCGACGGGCCGGGAGGAGGGGGTGCGGGGAGCCATGGAGAGGAGGGTATGCGGTGGGAGGGGAGGTCCCCGCCGGAGGAGTCGACCGTCACGTTTTGGCAAAGCGGAAATGGTAGCGGGCATTCCGCTGGTTACACGGTCGAGAGGGGTGCCCGCCCCCGGCAAGGAGGTCTCGCGCGGTGAGCCAGTACGCGTCCCGTCTCGGAGCGCTCCGCGGCCGTGCCCACGGCACGTTCGTGGGCCCGTCCCGGCTGCGGCTGCCCGGCACCCCGCGCCGCCCGCGGCGCATCGCGATGCTCAGCGTGCACACCTCGCCGCTGCACCAGCCCGGTACGGGTGACGCGGGCGGCATGAACGTCTACATCGTCGAGCTCGCCAAGCGCCTCGCCGCGATCAACGTCGAGGTCGAGATCTTCACCCGGGCGACCACCGGCACGCTCCCGTCCACCGTCGAGCTGGCGCCCGGCGTCCTCGTACGGCATGTGGACGCGGGCCCGTACGAAGGTCTGGCCAAGGAAGACCTCCCGGCACAGCTGTGCGCCTTCACGCACGGCGTGATGCAGGCGTGGGCCGGCCACCGCCCCGGCCACTACGACCTCGTCCACTCCCACTACTGGCTCTCCGGGCACGTCGGCTGGCTCGCCGCCGAGCGCTGGGGGGTCCCGCTGGTCCATGCCATGCACACCATGGCGAAGGTCAAGAACGCCGCGCTCGCGGACGGCGACACCCCGGAGCCCGCGGCGCGCGTGATCGGCGAGACGCAGATAGTCCGCGCCGCCGACCGGCTCGTCGCCAACACCGACGAGGAGGCCGACGAGCTCGTACGGCACTACGAAGCGGACCCCGGCAAGGTCGCCGTCGTGCACCCGGGGGTGAACCTGGAGCGCTTCCGGCCCGGCCCCCCCGGTATCGAAGCCGGGCGCTCCGCCGCCCGGGCCCGGCTCGGACTGCCGCAGGACGCGCTGATCCCGCTCTTCGCGGGCCGTATCCAGCCGCTGAAGGCACCGGACATCCTGCTGCGCGCGGTCGCCGCGCTGCTCGAGGAACAGCCGCGGCTGCGCGAGCGGATCGTGGTGCCGGTTGTGGGCGGTCCGAGCGGCAGCGGCCTGGCGAAGCCCGAGGGCCTGCAGAAGCTGGCGGCCCGGCTCGGCATCGGTGATGTGGTCACCTTCCGGCCGCCGGTCGACCAGGACCAGCTCGCGGACTGGTACCGCGCGGCGTCCGTCCTCGTCATGCCCTCGTACAGCGAGTCCTTCGGCCTGGTCGCGATCGAGGCCCAGGCCTGCGGCACACCGGTCGTCGCGGCCGCGGTCGGCGGCCTGCCGGTGGCCGTACGGGACGGGGTCAGCGGCTTCCTGGTGTCCGGGCACGACCCGGCGGACTACGCCCGGATGCTGCGCCGCTTCAGTGACGACCCGGCACTGGTGGGCCGGATGGGCGCGGAAGCCGCGCGGCACGCGGAGTCCTTCGGCTGGGACACGGCCGCCGCGGCGACGGCGGAGGTGTACGCGGAGGCCATGCACGAGCGCCGTCGTCTAGGCTCGCCGCATGGCTACTGAATCTTCCCGGGGAGCACCCCCCGCACCCCTCGCGCGGAAGATCGTCGAGCAGACGCTCAAGGACGCGGACCTTGAGTGGGAGAGCCCGGCCGACGGCACATATGTCGTCAAACTGCCCGGTACGCGCAAGCTGTCGACGACGTGCTCGCTGGTGATCGGCAACCACTCGCTGTCGGTGAACGCCTTCGTCGTCAGACACCCCGACGAGAACCACGCGGCGGTCCACCGCTGGCTGCTGGAGCGCAACACCCGGCTGTACGGGGTGAGTTACGCGATCGACCGGCTCGGCGACATCTATCTGGTGGGGAAGCTGCCGCTGTCCGCGGTGACACCGGAGGAGCTGGACCGCCTGCTGGGCACGGTCCTGGAGAACGCGGACGGCAGCTTCAACACGCTGCTGGAGATGGGCTTCGCGACCGCGATCCGCAAGGAATACGCCTGGCGTACGGCCCGCGGCGAGTCGACCCGCAACCTCGACGCGTTCACCCACCTCGTCAAGGACTCCGCCGAACCGGAGTGAGTGCCGGCGCCACCACCCGCGGGCCGCCGTTCGCCAACGGCCCTGCGCTACCTGCCATGCGATCGGTCTGACTCAGGCAGCCAGGACGGCAGGCGGGCAGGGAGACAGGCTGGGAGGCGTCAGCGATAGCCGGTCACGTCGGCGGGCTTGCCCGCGTCCTGGACCTCGGTGACGTACCTCCAGGCGTCGGGCCGGCTGCCGTCGAGATCGGTGAAGCCGTACACCTTCGCCAGCTGCCCGCTGGACAGCGACTTTCCGTTCCAGCGCGACAGGTTGGGATCCTGTGCGAGCGCCGCTACGGCCCGGCCGACGAATGCCGGACTCTCGGAAATGGCGAAGTGGGGCGAGCGCTTTGTCGCCTCCTGCCAGTTCGATTCGGTGACGCCGTAGGCCTCGAGCATCATCTCCGACCGCAGCCAACCCGGAGTGAGTGACACAGCTGTCGCGTCATGGGGCCGCAACTCGTGCGCCAGCGCGAACGCCATTCGATTGACCGACGCCTTGGCCAGGTCGTAGAAGAAGGAGACCCGGTAATGGGCCGCGTTGTATTCATCGGTTCCGTCGGTCACCTCGACAACCAGGCCGCCTGGCGTCCCGATGAGCAGCGGCAGCGCGAAATGGCTGGTGACGGCGTGCGTTTCGACGGCCAGGCGCAGCGTGCGAAGCCCCGTGTCCAAGGAGGACTCCCAGACCGATTTGTTCCACTCGATCTCGGCTCCCCAGATATCGTTCACCAGAACGTTGAGGCGGCCCTGTTCGCTTCTGATGCGATTCACCAACGCGCTCACCTCGTCTGGCACGAGATGGTCGACCCGGACCGCGATCCCGTGCCCGCCGGCCTCGTCCACGAGCGACGCGGTCTCCTCGATCGTCTCCGGCCGGTTCATTTCCGATCGCTCGGACCCGCTCGTTCGCCCGGAGACGTAGACCGTCGCTCCGGCCGCTCCGAGTTGCACCGCGATTCCGCGCCCCGCTCCACGAGTCGCTCCGGCGACCAACGCCACTGTGCCTTCCAGTGATGTCCCCATGCCGCCGAACCTAGCATGATGTTCACCACTCCAGCTTGACTCGCTGAAGATAGGATGCTAATGCGATGTCAGGTCACGGAATCCGGACAAGGGCCGGCCGGGAGCTCACTGACCTTGTCGAGGAGCGGCGGCTGCTCGGCGGGCAGATTCCTCATCAGCAGCCAGTAGCCGACGGCCGCCACCGTACCGACGGCCGCACTGAAGCCCCACAGCGTGTCCGAGCCGTAGTGGTCGATGACGACGCCGCTCATCAGCGGTGCGGTCAGCGCGGCCAACGACCACGAGAGGGTGTAGACGCCCTGGTAGCGGCCGCGCCCATGGGTGGGGGAGAGGCGTACGACCAGGCCCATCTGGGTCGGCGCGTTGATGATCTCGCCCAGCGTCCAGACGCATACGGTCAGCGCGTACCCCGCCACCGACCCGGCGAAGGCCGTCAGCCCGAAGCCGTACCCGGTGAGCACCGCGGAGATGATCAGCAGCCGTGCCGGGTCCCGGCGTTCGATGAAGCGGGTCACGGGGATCTGCAGGGCAACGATCAGCACGCCGTTCACCGCGAAGACCAGGCCGAATTCGGTACTGGAGTAGCCGGCCTCGCCCATCGCGACCGGCAGGGCGACGAAGGCCTGCTGGAAGAGTGTCGCGATCAGGAAGGACAGGGTGACGATCGCCATGAAGCGCCGGTCGCGCACCACCGCGCCCATGCCGACCTCTGGCTCCGGCGCCGCGTCACCGACGCCCGCCCGTTCCGGCCGCGATTCCGGCAGCTTGACGAAGACGAGGACGGCGCAGAGCAGCGTCATCGCCGCCTCGCCGAGGAACAGCAACAGATAGCTGTGCTCGGCGAGCAGGCCGGCCACGGCCGAGGAGACCGCGAAACCCAGGTTGATCGCCCAGTAGTTGAGGGAGAAGGCCCGCACCCGGTCCTCGGGGGCGACGATGTCGGCCATCATCGCCTGCACCGCGGGACGGGAGGCGTTACTCGCCATGCCGACCAGGAAGGCGACCGCGGCGATCGCCATCGGGTGCTCCATGAAGCCGAGCAGCGCGACGGCGAAGGCCGTACAGGTCTGCGATACGAGCAGCGTGGGCCGCCGTCCCAGACGGTCCGTCAGCACCCCCGCGACCACGGCCGACACCGCGCCGCCGAGCCCGAACAGGGCCGCGACCAGGCCCGCGTACGAAGCCGAATAGCCGCGGTCCACCGTCAGGTAGAGGGCCAGGAAGGTGGCGACGAACGCACCGAGCCTGTTGACCAGCGTGGACGTCCACAGCCACCAGAACGCGCGGGGAAGACCGGAGACGCTTTCCACGACCGCTCGCCTCAGATTGGCTGTGAACACGCAGCGGCCCCCCGGCGACGTAAGTGGTGATATCGGCAAGCGCAGCTTACGACCGCCGCGGGGCGGGCACCACCGATTTTCGGGGGGAAGGGGGTCGGCCTCCCAGGTGGCGCGGACCCCGGCAGGAGTCATAGGGGGCTACGGGGGCGGGCCCTTGGAGGAAGCTACGGCGGACGCTGCCGGGGCCGGCCGCCGTGGAAGCCCCTGGGGCTACGGGCAGGCGCAGGGGAAAAGGGCTCGGAGCCGCCGAGCCCCCGGATCCGTAGCGCGGGGCAGTCCGCGAGGGGCCACGGGGGCCGTCCCCTCGGCGCGACGACGTCGATTAGGCTCGGCGACATGGCCGACGCACCGTACAAGCTGATCCTCCTCCGCCACGGCGAGAGCGAGTGGAATGCGAAGAACCTGTTCACCGGCTGGGTGGACGTCAACCTGAACGACAAGGGCGAGAAAGAGGCCGTCCGCGGCGGTGAGCTGCTCAAGGACGCAGGCCTGCTCCCCGACGTCGTGCACACCTCGCTCCAGAAGCGCGCGATCCGCACCGCGCAGCTCGCCCTGGAGGCGGCCGACCGGCTCTGGATCCCGGTCCAGCGCTCCTGGCGGCTGAACGAGCGGCATTACGGCGCGCTCCAGGGCAAGGACAAGGCGCAGACGCTCGCCGAGTTCGGCGAGGAGCAGTTCATGCTGTGGCGCCGGTCGTACGACACCCCGCCGCCGCCGCTCGAGGACGGCGCAGAGTGGTCGCAGAGCGACGACCCGCGCTACGCGACGATCCCACCGGAGCTGCGGCCGCGCACCGAGTGCCTGAAGGACGTCGTCGTCCGCATGCTGCCGTACTGGTACGACGGCATCGTCCCGGACCTGCTGGCCGGCCGTACGGTCCTGGTCGCGGCCCACGGCAACAGCCTGCGCGGCCTCGTCAAGCACCTCGACGGCATCTCGGACGCGGAGATCTCCGGCCTGAACATCCCGACCGGAATCCCGCTCTCCTACGAGCTGGACGCCGACTTCCGTCCGGTGAACCCGGGCGGCACGTACCTCGACCCGGACGCGGCGCAGGCCGCCATCGAGGCCGTGAAGAACCAGGGCAAGAAGAAGTAGCTTTGGTGATCATGCCCCCGACCTGCGCATACGGCGCGGAGCGGGGGCATTTTCACGGCCTGGGCCCTCTGTGGGACCTCAGCGCGACGACCCTTGCGGCGGTCGGAGTACCTGGCCGAGAGCCTGCCGGGCGCGGTCCCGGCTACTCGGCAAGAGGTGCGCGTACACCTTCAGCGTCAGTCCCGGGTCGGAGTGCCCCAGGTACTCACTGACGGCCTTGATGCTCTCTCCCGCGTCCAGCAGAACCGACGCGTAGAAGTGCCTCAGGGCGTGCATGCCGTGCTCCCGGGCGGCAGCGTGCGCGCGGCTCTTGGCCATCGGGATGACGCCGACGGCCGCCAGTGCGGGCTTCCAGTGATCTTCATTCAGCGACGTACGCCAGACGTGGCCACCGTTGGGCCCGCTGAAGATCAGACGCTTGGTCACGGGCTGGCCGTTCGCTCGCATCCACGGCAACGTGATCTCGACCGGTGGGAAGCGCTCGATGTGCTCCTTGAGCGCTTCCGCCACGGGATCGGGCAGAGGTACGTCACGGAGCTTGCCGCCCTTTGGGGGCGCGAGCACGGCCTTGCTCAAGCTCAGTTTGAGCTGTTGCACCACGTGCAGGGTGCCGCTGTCGAAGTCCACCTCGTCGACGCACAGCCCGAGGATCTCGCCTTGCCGTAGGCCGCAGCCGGCGCCCAGGTCGACCATGGGTCGGAAGCGTTCGGCCATGGCGCCCCGCATGGCGAAGACGCGTTCCGGCTGCCACGGGACGACACGGCGCGTGCCCATCTCGGGAAGTGTCACTGTGCGCGAGTTGCACGGATTCCGGCGGAGGTAGCCGTCCTCGACGGCCGCAGAGAGCACGGCCCGGACGTTGGAGAAGATCACGCGGGCGTACGCGCCGGACATGCCGGACGCTTCGAGCTGCGTCACGAACTCGCGGATGTGGCTGGGCTGGAACGACCCCAGAGGACGCGACCCGATGCGAGGGAAGGCGTGCAGCTTGAGCTGTGACTGCATCGACGCACGGGTGTTCGGGTCGCCGCTCTGGCTCGCGAGCCAGCCTTCCGCGAACTCCTGAAACGACGTTCGGGACGCGTTCGGGTCGATGTAGTCGCCGCGAGCCACGTCCGCCGTAATTTTGCTCAGCCACTGCTCGGCGAGGCGCTTCTGTCCGTCGAGGAAGGACTTGCCCTTGCGCTTGCCGTCGGGCGCGAAGTAGCGGGCCCGGTAGCGCATGCCGGTCCCATAGCGCTCGGTCTTGACGCGGACGGTCTTGCCGTCGGCGTTGGTCTCGGTCTTGAACCAGCGGTCTTGGATGCTGCCTGCCATATTCGGCGGAGTCCTCTCTCGGCATGGAGCAGGGCCGGCCGCGCGGCCGGCCCTGCTTGTGTGAGGTGTGTCAGACCGCCACGCGGTCGGCGTTCTTGAGCTGTGCGACGTAGGCACCGACTTCGCCCGGGTCGTAACGGACGTGTTTGCCGATGCGGAAGCCGGGCGGGCCGGTGCGCTTCCTGCGCCACTGGTAGACGGTTTCGCGGGGGACGCCGAAGATCTCGGCGATGTCGTCGGGGGTGAGGTATCGGTCGGGCAGGCCACTGCGGAGGGCAGCGCGAGCATCGGGTTGAGCGGAACAGGGTCGGCTCATAGGGGCCTCGGTGTCGGGTCGTGTTGCGTTCGGGGGCTTCTCGCGGTGCGCGTGTGTCCGAGCTCCGGATTTCTGCGTCATTGCGTCATCAGCGTCATTCGCGCGTCTGACCTGCGGTTTTGTGTGACGCAGTGGTTTGGGGGTGCGTCATTGGCGCGTCATGGGCTGCGTCATCCGGTGACGCAGATGACGCAGGATGACGCAGGCACCGCCGTCTGCGTCATAGCTGTAGCCGCAGGTCAGGGGCCGTTTTCCGGCCTGCATGACGCAGATGACGCAGCGTCTCTCCTCTTAGGACAAAAGAGGGGGGTGTCTGTTGTGGTGCCCTCAAAGCGTGAAGAAGGAGCCGCTGCGCGGCGCGTCCATCGGGCGGCGTTCCGCCGAACAGCAAGAGGAGCACGCCTGCCCGGTGGTGCTCTTCTTGCTTGTCCGGACGATCGTGCCGGGGCGCGGATCAGAACATCCGCTTCTCCTCGTGTGGCGGCGGGGCTGCCAGGCGGGTCATTTCGAGGTAGCGGCCCTCGCTGGTGCGGCCCGCGTCGATGAGGACGCCACGAGAGGCCAGCGTCGGCTGGAGGCGCTTGAGGCGGTCGGAGAGGACCTTGCCCGTGGTCGGCCACCCCTTAGGCAGGGGACGCAGTTCGTCGCCGCTGTAGAGGCGACTGAGGCAGTGCAGCCACTCGGTAGAGGTCATCCGCTGCTCTGCGCCCGCCTCGATGCTGTCGGCGTGTCGGAGGACGGTCTGCGCGAGCAAGTCACCCTCGATCACATCGTCGTTGAGATCATCCAGGCTCCTGCGATAAGCGGCGAGCGCGCCCAGGCCGGCCGCCGCGTCGAGCTGCGCGCACAGATGCGCGAAGTCCGCCATCCGCAGGTCGGTTGGGGTTTCCGCCTCAGCCGCACGGACCTTGACCGTGAGATCGAGCAAGGACCCGAGAACGACCGGCAGCACCTCTGCGTACTCGGCCCACAGCTCCGCCTCGGTGCGCCGGACGCTCGGGCGCTCCAGACGCAGGGGCAGGAGGCGTTCGGCGAGGTCGGGTCGGATGACGCCCACGTCAATGCCGGTCAGCAGCATCGGGCGGCGGTAGCGGGCGCGGACCACGTCCCCGTCGGTGTACAGGGCGCGCTTGACGTTCTCGGCGCCGGTGACGATGCAGCACATGGCGTCCGATAGGTCCGGGGTCATGTGGGAGAGGTTGTCCAGAGCGGTGACCCATCCGGCCGCCACGGCCGCGATCAGGTTCTCCTCATCCTTCGGGGCCCGGCGCAGGTCGCCGCTCATGCCCTCGCTGATCCTCACGAGCATCCGTCCGCCGGTGGACTTGCCCGCGCCTTGGGGGCCGGTGAGGAAGGGGGCGGGGACGGGCACGGACGGTCCGAGGCAGCCGATGAGCCAGGCGATGGCCAGGCACTCGGTTTCCGCGCCTGCGAAGTTGCACAGCCTCAGCAGGAGGTCGATGCCCTTGCCGTCGGTGTCCTTGGCGGGCAGGGGCAGTTCGCCGGTGAGCTGGGTGCGGCGCCAGCAGACTTCCTGCGGGTCGGGGATGGCGATGTCCCAGCCGGTGGGGTGGATGCGGACGGACTGCCCGTCGCTTCGGCCCAGGTCCAGCCACGTCGCCCCGTCGAATCCGGGGGCGACGCGGATGTGGACGGGCTGCACGTCCTCGGTCAGCGCCAGTGCTTCGATCAAGTCCAACGCTTCCTTGAGTGCGGCGCCGTTGAACACGCCGTACCCGTCCCGGAAGAGGCCGACCATGAGTTCCTGACGGTGGCTGCCCGTCGTGCCCTGCGAGCGGATTGGGCGGGCCACGGGATGGCCGTTCTTCTGCGCGTACACGGTCCCATCCGCGGTGCGGAAGTACCGGAAGTGCGCCTGCGCGTAGTCGGTGATGACCTCACGGGCCGGAGTCTTCTCGTCCTCGGCCATGGCTACAGTCCCAACCGGATACGGGCGTTGGACCACGCGTCGGCGCAGTGCCGGGGCGATTCGCCCTTGGCCTGCGCGGCGGCGAACAGCCGCGCGACGTGGGCGTCGGTCAGGCAGCCGCACCGGCCATGCGCGGACAGCACGGCCAGAAAGGTGCGGTAGGCGGTCGCGTGCACCGCGCTGCGAGCCTCGGTGATGCGCTGCTCCGCCATGGCGATGCCACGGTCCAGGTAGGCCGGCGTGCGATGGCGGCACTGGCCGCCCCCGACCGGCGAGGGCACGGTGATGGCGTGGGGCGCAGGCCGGGCCGTGGAAGGCGCCTTCACGGTCAGCGCGCGCACGGCGTCCGGCAGGTCGGTCATGGTGCCGGTTCCGGGGCCGAGCCAACGGGCGTAGGCCATAAGCGACTTGATGTCGACACCGGGCCGCACGGCGTTCGCGGACTGCATCGCACCCCAGTAAATCCAGTGCTCACCCCGCGTCGTGCGCACGGTCCGGGTGGGTGCCAGACTCCGGCGCGCCCATGCGAGGGCGTCGGCGTCGTCCAGGTCGACGACTGTGAGCCCGGCGCCGCCGGGGTGGTAGCCGACGCACGCAGCCTGCCGCCACGCGGCGGCCCATGCAGGTGAGGTGACGACGGCGGGGGCGGTGGTGGCGGCGGCCCATGCGTGGCAGACGCCGGGGCAGCGGCAGGGCCCGGGGGTCTTCATGTTCGGCCGGCCACCGCACGCGTTGTGCGCGCAGATGAGGCAGTTGCCGAATGGCATCTTGCCCGGGCGCAGGGGCAGGACAGGCACGCCGGACACCGCGAGGCTTAGCGCGGTGTGCAGGGGGTACGGTGCCTCGGGTACGCCGCTCAGCCCTGGGACGGTGTCCGGCACTCGCCGGATGGTGGTGGGTTGAGTCATGCTGGGGTATCTCCAGTTCCTGGTTGGTTCTGGTTGGCAAGGGCGGCCCCGCGGCTTTGGCGAGACGATGGGGGCCGCCCTTGGTGTCACTGGTGGTTGTTCGTCTTGGCCCACACGCCGGCTGTGCGGCTGTGGACGTTGCGGCGGTCCTGGTAGACGGGGCCCTGGTAGTGGTGGTGGATGTCCGGGGCGGGCTTGGCGCGCTTGGCGAGCCGTCCGAGGGCGAGCACGAGGGCGGTGGGGGCGCCGAACACGAGGCCGCACACCACCGGGTCGGCGAACTGGGACACGTACATCAGGACGGCCGCGGTGCCGCCGACCATGGCGGTGGTGGCGCCGCCGGCGAGCATGAGCACGCTGGCATCGGTGGCGCCCTGGCTCATCGGGGTCCGTCCGGGCTGGGCGACGGGCGGGGTGTCGCCGTGGGCGGGTACCGGGGTGTCATCGCGGTAGGCGGTGGGCCGGTAGGCGTCGGCGATGATCCGCCGGGCCTCGACCTCGGCCTGAACCTCGCCCAGCCCGGCGCCCGTGGAGGCCGTTTGAGGGGTGGTGTCGGGGTACATGCGGAATCCCTTCCGGCGCGTGGCCAGGGAGGCACAGACACCCCCTTGAGGGGGCGCTCTGGAGGGGTGTTCGGGGGCTCTGATCTGCGCGCCTCCCTGACTCCCTGAACGATCATTTGTCCAGGTCAGGGCCAGGGAAGTGGGCCAGGGAGGTGTTCAGGGAGTTCTCCCTGCCTCCCTGACCCGTCGGCGGCGCGCTCCCTGTCATCCGTCGGCGGAAGCGGAACCGTCCGTGTCGCGGTTGGCGAGGGCGCGGGCGAGGCGGTCGCGGGCGACGACCATCACGCCGTCGGACTTGTAGGGCTCCGCGCCGGCGTCGTCCAGGACGCGCTTGAGGTCGATGAACGACCAGCCGCCGTAGGCGTCCGCGTTCCGCGTCGCGAGCCGCGCCAGCACGTCCTTCGTCCGCACGCGGGGTGCGTCGCCGACGACGGCGGCGATGTCGGCGAGCGGGTCGTGTTCCTCGCCCCGCTCGATGGCGTGCAGCGTGGTCACGCCGTCGCGCAGGGCCTTGGCCCGGTCCGTGATGGCCTCGGCTGCGTCGTCGTCGATGTAGTGCGTGCGCACCGTGATGGACGACTGTCCGGCCGGGATGGTGACGCCGTCGGAAGCGACGACCAGGGTCCCCCGGTCCAGCCCCGGACGCAGCAGGTTCGGCGCCGCCCCGCCGTCAACGGCCTTGTCTCCCAGGGCCATGCGGGCTTGGGATTCGGTGCCGAGGGCGAGGGATGCGCGGGTGTGGGCGCCCTCGCGGACCAGCTTGGGAAGGTTCTCGTTGGTCGGGTCCTGGGTGCCCTGCCACATCAGCACGTTCACGGCCCGTCCCTGGTTGTGGATCTTCCGGACGGCCATGAAGTACCGGGAGTTGGCCTTCGACCCGCCGTAGGGTCGCTTGTCCTTGTCCTTGGCCGGGCACATGAACGCCACCTGTGCTTCGTCGACCAGCACGATCAGCGGCGGGAACACGGTGCCGGGCGGGGCCTGGATGCGGCGGTTCATCTCGTTCACCGCGCTCTCGACCATTTCGGTCACCTGGATCACGTGCTCGTCCGTCGGGCCCTGGATCAGGGTGGTGGCGAGCCCGTCGAACATGTTCCAGTCGCCCACGCCCTTGAGGTCGCCCATGAGGAACTGCACCGACTTGTCCAGCGCGAGCCACAGGGCCAGGGAGCGCAGGGCCACGGTCTTGCCCTGGTTGGACAGGCCCGTGATGAGCAGGTGGTGCTGGTACAGGCTCAGCGCGGCAGCATCTCCGCGCAGATCCTGGCCCCAGGGGGCGCGGCCCTTGGCGTAGTCGGCGGTCATCGTGTCGTCGGTGACCAGCGGGGACGGGCCGATCGGCTCGTCCAGTGCCCCGGAGTCGGCCACCCACAGCCGTACCGTCCGCGCGGCCTGCGGGATGGTGATGAACACTTCGTGTTCGTGCCGGGTGAGGTTCTCGGCGAGCTTGCGGCGCTTGCCCTGCACCTCGTTGGTCGACACCCCGGAGGGAAGGGTGACGTCGACTTCCACGCCGCATCCGGCGATCCGGATCGGTCCCAGCATGGAGGCGCCGGCGTCGCCCATCTCCTTGATGGCGTTGCGCAGGGCGGGGACTCCGAGGTCGCGCAGGGCCTTGACCACGATCGACGGCGTGATCGGCTCCCCCTCACCCGACCGCACGTTCGCGGGCAGTGCCCAGTTCGGGGCGGCTTGCTGCTTGCGGCCGACGGACCACAGGGCGAGCAGCGCGAGGAATGGGCCGATCGTGAGCGCCGGACCCCACACGACCTGCACGATCCGGATCAGCAGGGCGATGAAGTCGATCGTCGCCGACAGCGGGGTGATCACGTCGCCGACATGCCCCGTGTTGAGGGCCATCACCACTCCCAGGGCGACCAGGACACCGACACTCATGCCAGCGCCGACGGCGGCCCCCTTGGCGGCCTCTACCGGGGAGTGGAGCAGGTCCATGCGGCGGTGGTGGCGGGCGGCGCGGAAGCGCTGCAACCGCTCCTCCCACTCCTCGGCCGCTTCCAGGTTCCCCGCGGCTTCCGCCGCGCGGATCATCCGCTCGTAGCGGGCACCGGTACGGCCGTCCCAGGTCCGGCGGGCCACGATCCGCCCGCCGTTGAGCGTGTACAGGCTGTGCCGGGCCGCAGCCCGCATCGTCGCCCTGGTCGACTCGTGCGTGGCGGCCACCTTCACCGCACGCCCGGAACGCACCCACAGCGGCACCGGCCGGGCCGGCGGCGCGTCGGGCACGACCGTGAGCACGGTGGGGGCGGTGTCGGGGGTCGGGGGGTCGCTGGGCTTGTGGAGGTGGACGACGTTCTCAGACATGCTGGAAGTGCTCCTGACTGCCCACAAGGGGCGGGAGTAAGGGAGAGCCGGGGTGGCCGTGTCCGTGGAAAGAGGCGGCCACCCCGGCACCGAAATGGGCTGGTCAGAACCAGCCGGAAGACTTCCTCTTGGCCTTGGCGCGGGCAGCCTCGGTCGTGAGCCGCTGACGCTCGCCGTGCAGCGCGGTCAGCTCCGCGTTCAGCCGCATCTCGGCAGCGCTGCCGGTGGAGTCGAGCTGCGCCTCGGCACGGCCCGTGCTGCGGCCCCGGGCGGCGCGGTAGGAGCCGCCGGCCAGGGCGCGGGCCATCGCCCGGCGCTCACTGCCGTTCAGCGGCCACCACTCACCCCGGCGGACCGCTTCCAACTTCTTCGTGGTCGCCTGAATCGCGCGGTCCAGGCGGCGGATATCGGCATTGCGCATGGTCAGACGCTCCTCGCAGAGTCGGCAGGGTCGGGGTAGGCGCACGTCACGCAGGTACCGAGCGACCGGGGGATGACGTAGCCCGCATCCGTCCGGCACTCCGGGCAGATGCGCCGGGCAGCGTTCGCCTTGCCCAGCGCCGCCCACCGGCCCGGGGTCATCGGCCGCACGGGCTTGGCGAGGTCGACGCGGTAGAGGTAGGCGATCAGCGGCCCCCGGCGGCGCCGTGGCCGTTCGAGCTGAGCGGCCACACACTGCCCACCGGGCCGCAGTCCGCATGCCCGGAGCTGTCGGCGGGTGACGTAGCCGTCCGGGGCCAGGCGCCACCGGTAGACCGGCAGCGTCGCCATCACGCGGTCTCAGCCGTGGCGGCGCGTTCGGCGAGGATCGTGTCCCGCAGCGACCGGGCGTTCGCCGGTGACGTGTGGATCGCGCGGCGGATGCCCTCGCCGGTCACCTTCGCGTCCGGCCAATCGGCCGTCGCCGCCCGCGCTTCGACGAGCAACTGTTCCGGCGTGCGCTTCGGGCGGGTCGACTTCGCCACGGCCGGGACACGGCCGGTGGCGCGGCGCGTTCGGGTCGACTCAGCCGCCACCGCGCGCCGCTCGATCGAGGCGACCGGAGCAGGGGCGACCGGTGGGAGCGGCTTGAGCGGCATCGACTTGCCCAGGTCGACCGCGACCGGATCGGGCAGAGTCAGCCGGCTCAGCGTCACCACCGGGTCCGGGGTCGATTCGGGCAGGTCAGCCGTAGACCGTTTCCTATTGGTATCGGCTGATTCCTTCGTATTCGCGGCTGGTGTCGGATCGAGGGGGATCCCGCCGAACATGGCAGCGAGCGCGGCGTCCGCACCGGCGGTGACGCGGTCACGCTGGACGTCCAGCAGCCTCGATCCGAGCGCCACGTCCCCGACCCCGACCTTGCGGGCCAGCCGCCACGACGCCCGGTCCGAATGCTTCCGCACCCGGCTGGTCGGGTGATGCGCGGCGCGGGCACGGTGGTAGGCGAGTGCCTGCACCAGATCGGCGGTGTGGCGCTCGTTCTCCGCGTCGCGGCCGTCGGTGTGCACCACGATCCGCCGGGCCAGGAACGCCATGCCCTCAGCGGCGACCGACATGCCTAGCGGAGTGAGGGCGTAAATGACGGTTGTGCCGCCGTCCTCACCTGCCATGCCGGCCATTACCGAGGCGGCCCCCGGCAGGACCCACAGACCGGCACGGACCACAGCCGGGGACGACTGCCCCAGCATGGTCAGCCCCAGCAACACCAGCGCCAGGACCGCCGTGGCGCCCTCACCGGCCGCCACCGCACCCAGTGCGGTGCCTTCGCCGTAGGAGCCGCTGATGTTGGTGTAAGTGCCGTAGGCCCCGGCTCCGCCGGTTGCCAGCATCGGCACGAATGCCGCTGTGAGAACGAGCTTCTGAGCCTTACTCAGCGGCCGGCGTTCCATCAGGCCACCTCCGGAGAACTGGCGGTGCGGTTGGCCAGCTCGCGCCGGGCCGCCAGGACCCGACGCCGGGCCCGGCGGATACGCCGAACGTCCAGCTCGCACGGCGAGCGGTCCAGCGTGATGATCTGCGCGTCCAGCAACTCAATCTGCGCCTCGATGACGGGCATCTCGCGCTCGATCGCGTCCAGCTCAGCGTCCGTCGGCTCGACGTCCGCGCTCGGGGGCGTAACAGCTTTCTGACGTGCAACGATGAACCTCATTGGGTCGTTGAATCCCTTCTGCGAGGAACGGCCCGAAGCGGCCCCGGTGGTGAAGCACCGGGGCCGCGTGCCGTTGGAGCGGGGTAAATTCCGGCTCCCCTCAGCCCCGCCCGTACGGCCACAAGGTCGGACGGGCGGAGGAGGCAACCGGCCGCAGACGTGCTGCGGAGAGGTCGAATTGCGCGGGTCGTTCTCCGCGCGGACCGCCTTCTTGCACCTGAGGACAGGCGGTAGATCCTCGGTCCACTGTTGAGTTCTCAAAGGGCGAGCGCTTCCTTCGGACCCGTTTCACGGGGCCCTCCAGGCGACTCAGAACTTCGTGTCGGAAGTTCCGCTGAGTAAGAAGGTAGAGGCAATCGTGAGGGGTCGTCAACAACTTCTGACACGAAGTTAGGAAGGGCGTGCATCCAGGCCAGGTACACTTATTGACGATCCATCACTTGACCTGGGACAACCTCCGACACGAAGTGGATCGGCGAGATTGAAACTTCCGACCGGAAGTTGGGTAACCTGCTGGGCATGGCATCCAAGGCAGCCCCGGGAGTCCGGGACATCGCAGACGTCCTGCTCGATCGCATCGCCAAGGGCGACCTCAAGCCCGGCCAGAAGCTCCCCAGCACGAGCGACCTGGTGAAGGAGTTCGGCGTCGGGGACAAGTCGATCTACCGCGTGATCTCACTACTCAAGGCGAGTGGGCAGGTCGAAGGCCGCCAAGGGAAGGGCGTCTTCGTCCGCGATGTACGTCCCCTTGAGTGGCGCCTCCACCAGTTCGAGCGGGGAGACCGGCGCGACGACAGCGCCACAGGCCGCGACGACTGGAAGGCCGCCGCCTCGGAACAGGGCCGCGAGGCCACTCAGGACACCCCTCAAGTCAGCGTCGAGCCCGCTCCTGAGGACGTTGCGGCCTGGCTGGACGTCGAGCCGGGCACATTCGTCGTTGCCCGCCGCCGTGTCCGTCGCGTCGACGGGACCCCGTTTCAACTCGCAGACTCCTGGTTCCCCACCGCCGTGGCCCTGGACACGGACCTCATGGTCGAAGAGGACGTAACCCGACCTGGCGGCATCCTCGCCTTCATCGGACGCCCGCAAAAGCGGCTCCGCGACGAGATCCGTTCTTGGCCGCCGGCCACGCCGGAGGAGGCCGCCCGCCTCGAACTCCCCGAGGGTGTCGGAACTCCCGTCACGCGTCACGCCCGGGTGGGGTACGGCGAAGACGGTGCGCCGATCCGAGTCATGGTGACCGTGGCGCCTGGGCACCTGAACACCCTCGTCTACGAATTGGACGTCTGATGAACGATCACGAGATCCGGCGCGCCACGCTGCACGACGGTGAAGTCCTGACGGGCCTGAGGACCGAAGCCGAGGACTGGCTCGCTGCGGCCGGTATCGACCAGTGGCGAACTCCAGGGTTCCGTGATCGAGCCCTGGCGAAATGGAAGGTGGACATCGAGCACCACCGCACGTGGGTGGTGGAGAGGCGTGCCGCCATCCTTGCCACCGTGACCCTCGCTCCCCCGGACCGGGATTTCTGGACCGAAGAAGACGAGCCCGAGACGGCCGTCTACGTCGCGAAGCTCATCACCGCGAGGAAGGCCGCCGGCCAGCAGCTCGGGGGGCGCATTCTCGACTGGGTCGGCTCCGTTGCTCGCACACAGGGAAAGCCTTGGGTCCGGCTCGATTGCTGGCGAGCCAACGTTGCCCTCCAGGAGTACTACCTGCGCGAGGGCTTCCATCACGTGCGCACGGAGGCACCTTCGCACCGGCTCTCAGGCTGGATGGCGCAGCGCTCCGCCGACGTGACCATGCACCCGGACGCCCCGCTAAGGCAGCAGACGCTCCCCGTTCCACCGCAATCTCAGGAGGGTCTCCGAGTGAGTGGTGAGTGAGCGGCGCGCAGCCACGCAACCCCCACACAGCCGTCGCCGACACACAGACGAGAGGCCCCGGAGAGATCCGGGCCTCTCGCGTTTCCCAGCGGGCTAAGGGAAGGCTGTGCTCGCAAGCCAGGTGGGAGGCTGCTCCTCTTCGTGACTGTGACTGATGGTCCGGGCGACACCGCCGGGCCCTCTCTGGGCCCTCCGGGGGCGACAAGCAACGGTCAACAACGACCAACCATGACCGCCCGATCGCAGGTCAGCGGGAGTTTGTGTTCCGCTGACCTGGTCAAAAAAACAGGCCCGCCAGACCCAGGGCAAGAAGAAGTAGCAAGCCGCCCCCCGGCGTCCCGCACCGACGGAGGGCCCCGGCCGAGATCTGTTCAGATCCTCGGCCGGGGCCCTCCGTCGTACGTATCCGCCGGTGCGGCTATCCGCACGCGCCGCCGCACTGACACGCGCCGCCGCTCTGGCATCCACAGCTGCACCCGGACCCGCAGCCGCAGTTGCCGAGCATGGGTACCGGCATCTCGGCCAGCTGGGGTGAGCGGTCGGTGGACTGCTGTTCGCGGCCCGGAACGGTGTTGGGGGAGTCGGTCATGAAATCCCTCCTCGGAAGGCAGAGCGCCTGCCGTCCACTCCATACCCGCGCTCGCAGGCGCGTCAACGGCGCGCAGAAGCACGGGGACGCCGCGCGGCGTCCCCGTGC